>JAKPTH010000417.1 GCA_029571125.1 bacterium | reverse complement strand
CCGCCAGGGAAAGGCGGCTGGTTAGCTGGGCGAGCTTTTCCTCGTTGAGCTTGCGTTCGGTTATATCGAAAAAGGTTACGACCGCGCCTGCGATAACGCCGTTGCGAACCAGAGGATAAGACCAGTACTCCACGGGAAAGCACGTGCCGTCGGAACGCCACAGCACTTCATCCACTACGTGAGTTTCTTTGCCTTCGTGAAACGCTCTGAAAATTTTGCATTCTTCGACCGGATATTGTTTTCCGTCCGGATACTTGTAATGAGCAATTTGATGTATGTTTTTTCCGACGAGCTCTTCGGCGGAAGCGTAGCCGAGCATTCGAAGACACGCGCCGTTGCAGAAAATGCATATTCCGTTATTATCGAGTCCGTATATGGCCTCGGCCGTAGAATCCAGAAGATGACGCTGCATGGCTTCGCTGGCCCGAAGTTCAGCGGTCAGGCGGCACGCCATCTGGCGAGCCCGAGAGCGCGTGCTTATTAAGGAAAGCGCCAATCCGAAAAGCAGAAAGCTTATGACGGTCCCGCCCGCAAAAACAGTCCAGGCGACGCCGGAGGAAATTTCGCCGTATTGAACGAAATAAAGCGTCCAGCGGCGGCCCGCAAAGTCTACGGGCGTTACGTGTGAAAACAATTCGGGCTGATTATCTTTTTTATCGGCCGCGATGCGGCTGTCGAAGAGCAGGTTTTCCGAAGTGACGCCGCCGCCGTCGTATATACGAAGCCCTATGCGGCTGTCGTCTTTTTTTACGCTCCAGCTTCGAAGCGTGCCTATCATAAGATCGCCCATCCTGTAGGGACTGTAAACCCAGCCGATTATGGCTTCGCGGCGCTGAACGACCGTTTCTACCGTGGCTCCGCGCCTGTAGACCGGATAATACATGAGCGTTCCGGCCTGGACTTCCCGGCCAGTTTCCTGCACCAGAACGACTTTTCCTGAAAGCGCCGGCGCGTTTTCATCCCTGGCCCGTTCCATGGCCTGACGGCGTACCGGCTCTGAAAACATATCGTATCCGAACGCGCGCTGGTTGGCTTCGTTGAAAGGTTCCAGGTATAATATCGACGAATAGACTTCACGGTCGTATTCGGGCCTTACCTGATAAAGCGGATGGCCCTGGCTTCTGATTTGCTGCACATGCTGCGCCAGAAGGCCGCGCGGAATCAAAATTGAAAAGCCGGTTCCCTGTATGCCGGGTAAATTGAGGTCTATTTGAAGGCTGCCGGTAAAATTTTTCCAATCATCGCGGGTGACGCTCTCCGACGAGTCGAACAGGGCCGCGCCGCTTCTAAGTATTTGAGCGCAGGCTTTGAGGCGCTCGGATATGTTGAGCCTTATTTCGTTACAGGTGAATTCGAAATCGCGTCTGGCGGCGGCGTTGGTTTCGGATTTAACGGATATCGCCATCACAACCGATAAAATAAGGCCGGCCAGAAGCAGCGCAAGGGCGCTTAAAAAATTGAGTTGTAAAAAGTCGCGCCTGGATTTTCCGTCATTTTCGCAATCTGAATTTTCAAGCAGTTCATTTATTAACTTTGTCTCTTTACGGCAGCTATCGTCAGTTTTTTTTTCGCCGGGCATTATTTCCCTCTTTTTTGATTTCTCTAACTTCGACGTTATCATATTAATACAAATGAGTTAAATAATCAAGAGGTAACAGACAATATTTTTCATATCATCTTAAATATTCATTGTAACTTTTTAAGTAAATCTTGACTAAATTAAGAATATTATTTATAATATATTCGAAAATAAAATGCTTTGCATGCATTTTTATTTTTGATATTGAAAATGCGCCGTTTAAAATCGGGCTTTTTACTTTTTAGTTTTTTTACGGAACAAAACGAAATCCATTTTAGTACAATTAATTATTCGTATCGCCCTTCCGGGCTTTATGAAAACAGTTCCGTTTTATTAAAAGCGGCCTGATTTTTTACTAAGATTTCTTAATTTAATCATAGAAAGGGTGTAAAATTATGAAAATGTCAGAATTTTACAGCAACAAAAAGCTGAGGGGACTGTTCAGATTTTTCGCAGTCGTAACTTTAATCACGACATTTTTAACTTCATGCGGGATCGACGCTATAATGGCCCAGAGCCTTCAGTCGTCCCAAAACGCGGCAGCTTCAGCCGCCGCGTCAAGCGCAACCATAACCGACGTCAACGTTAAAATGAATGCGGCATACGACCGCTATCTTCAATTACTGCGCGAAGGCCGTGAAAATTCTCCCGAAGGCAGCGAAGCTTTTGATAATTACGCGAGGCTCAAGGCCGAATACGATCAAATGAGCGCCGCCGCGGCCCAATCCGGTTCGGCTTCAGCGGCTCCTTCCATTGACGGCCTCGCCGGCAGCGTAATAGAAAAAGGCGGAGAAATCGCCGGCGGCGTTGTCGATAAAGTAAAAGACGACTTGATGCCGGGCGGCAAAAAAATGTCGCTGCTCGAAAAAGTGGCGTGGGGACTTGCAAAATCCATCATCCCTACGGCCGCCGTCCTCGCTTTCGCTTCTCTGGCCGCGCTTCCCATAACCGGCCTTATAATCGGCGCCATAGCCATAGGCGCAGTGACATCCGGCTCCATCACCTATCTTTTTGAAAAGCGTTCCAACACATTCAGAGAAAAGAAAAAGTCGTCCATGGAAATATTGCGCGACGTTTCGGTGGCGGCGGTCACCGACGGCATACTGGCTCCTTTCACCATGGCCACCGGCGGGCTGGCTTCGACTTTCGGCCAGGCGTCATCTAAAGTCATAATACAAAACGCCATAAGAGGCGCTGCCGTCCAGTTTATCGGCCAGGGAATCTCCGCCGGCGCCGGCGGCCTTGTAAAAAAAGCATGGGCCGACCATTATTTTCATTACGGCCAGAAAATAAGCGCCCTTCAGAAAGAGGCGCAGCAGATATTCGACAGGCATTCAAGCCCCGGTTCGCCGCCGCTGTCCGAAGCTGAAAAAACCCGTCTCGCTCAGATATCTTCAGAAATAGACGAAATGAAGGCCCAGGATTATTCAGCCGACGACTTTAAAAAAGACCTTCAGCGCGCCGCGCTTTCGTCATTCATCACCGGCGCGCTCGGCACTTCGATGTCAGCCGTGGCGGCCAATTATAAATCCGTAAACATGGCCTCGCTCAAATTATTCGGCACCACTGACAAAGCGGGCGCGATCGCGAACTGGATAACTTCGAGCCCTACCGCTTTTCTTCACGGCAGCGCGCGCGCGACTCTTGAAAAACATTATCTGACCGATAAAGAAAAAGAAACAGCCGCCATACGCGATAAATACCCAAAGGGCAGCGTGGCTTATTACTACTACGATAACGAAGTAAAGCGCCTTCAGACGGCCAACGCTTCTATCAACCCCTGGAAAAAGGGCCTCGAAGCCGGAGTCGTCAATTTCGCGGTGCAGAGCGTATCGCTCGGCGTGTCGCTCGGCAAAGAAAAACTCATAAACCAGCCGCAGCGTGAAAAAGCGGCTATCCAGGAGCGCTACCGCGCCCAGTCTAAAGAGTGGCGCGAAGCTTCCGAAATGCGCCAGAAAATAGATACTTTAAAAGAAACGCAAAAGCCGGACCCGTCAAAATACACCGACGTCGCTAAATACGCCAAAGATAAAAGCGCTTTCAACAACCAGGTGGCCAAAATGGAGCGCGAGGCGGCAAAACTGGAAATAAGGGCCGTCGAGGCGCAAAAGCTTCCCGAAAACGTCAAACTAATGGAAACGGTTAAGCAGAATTTCGTCAAAGACCAGCAGCTCGAAAGAAACCTCGAATATTCGCGCATCATGGGCCAGGAAAATTACTTGAAAGCTTTCAAACTGAAAATGCGCGAAACCAACGAAACATATAAAAACATGAGCGACGACCAGCTTACGCAGATAGCCAAAACGGAGATCGCCAGCCAGAACAGGATCGCATATGAAAAATCGCGGCTTGAACTCGAATCCATAAATCAAAAAATAGATCAGGCAAGGCTTGTTAAAGGCGCCGACGGCAAAAAGATAGACAGCATGGAATCGCTTCGCGAATTCGCCCAGAACGGCCGCGAGCTTACGCCTCAGGAAATGCGCGCGATCGAATTTCAGGCCGCGAAAATATCGCCTTCGGTTTATAAAGCCAAAGCCGTCAACGTCCAGATAAACGAAATGCGCGCCAACGGCGCGAGCGACGCGCAGATATTGAAAGCGTCCGATCAGATCTATGCCAACGCCGAAAAACAGATGCTTTCCAAATACGGCAACAGCTGGACAAGCGTAATGTACGCGGAGCTCGCATCCAAACAGCTCAGCCAGATGCGTTATAACGACGAGGGTACAATGGACCTGAAAGAGCAGTTCAAAAAGCTCATCGGCGTGGAAGCGCCTAAAAAAATCGAAAGCGATATAGTTTCGCACTATAAAAGCGAAGTCAACTCCACTATAGAACAGCAGCTCATGCCGGAATCCAAAGTAATGGAAGGCGACGATCTCGCATCGCTTTTCATCAATACGTCGCTTTCGACCCTGTTCAACAAAGTCGTTATCGAAGAAGGCTCATCGCGCCTTATGGATTCGGCTTACGGCGGAGTCAAAAGCACGCTCGGAATGCCGGTTAACGCAATACAGAACAGCGTGGTAACGCCCGAAGAGGCCATGACCATAATGCGCAACAGAAGCGGCCGCATCAATAACTAACCGGGGAGAAATTAATATGAACACAGGATATGCCGATAAAATAAACTCGCTAAAGCTCAGCGGAGAATATAAAGAAAAACTTATAAACTTCGTTAAAACCATAAATGAAATACTTAAAGAAGACGATTTCAGATGTTTCGTTTTATACGGAAGCGTATTGGGCGATAATTTCAAAGAAGGCGTTTCCGGCCTGGAATTGTTGATAATTCCGGCTGAAGCCGATATCGCGCTTCTCGAAAAGCTCCACGTTCCTCTTCAGACGGCGGCTTCCGAACTCAAGCTCGTCCCGCTGATTATGACTTTCGAAGAAATCCTCCTTTCGGCTGATGTTTTTCCGGTCAAATTCCTTGAAATCAAAAACGGATATATGGTTTTAACCGGCGAAGACCTTCTGGCCGACCTTTCGATCCCCGACGAAAACATACGCCTTCACTGCGAGCAGGAGTTGAGAAGTTTTTCGCTAAAGCTGCGCGCCGATTTTATAAATATGTTCCCCGACGAATTCAATATGTATAACGCGCTTATCAAATATATTCCCGAACTTCTTTCGACTATTAAATTATTCGTCGAATATAAGTCCGGCAAAAAACTTTCGAAAATTTCCGAAGTCCTCGTTTACTTAAAAGAACAATTCGGCGTTTCATACGACTCGATCAACGACATGATCAATCTGCGCAAAAACAATTCGGTTTTAACCTGCGAAGAGATCAAAGAAATATATTCAAAACTCAATATATTAATAACCGAGCTCACCCGAAAGGCCGACGCGCAATAATTGCATCCCGGCGATTTTCAATCTCTGAAATTCTTTCTGTTACGTATTTAAAGCATAAAGCAAAACGGCCTTAAGAAAATATCTTAAGGCCGTTTTATATTGAGCGTTATATTAAATTATTATGGCTATTGGGCTAAATACTGGTTGAGGATATCGTCAACTTCGAATTTTTTATCTTTCTGAACGTTATGTATTATCGAAGTTACGTTATCGTTAAAAGTGGGCCTGTTTTCTTTATAAATTACGCCTGTGTAGAATTTTTTGGTGTTTTCGGCCACCTTGAAAGCTTCCACTTTATCGGTAGGATCGTAAAATCCTTCGGGCAGCGGCACGCATTTTTCTTTCATCATCTTGAAATATTCCATGCCGCGATATGTTACGCACGGCGAGACGACGTGTATGAGCGAAAAGCCCTTATGCTCGATTCCCTGTTTTATAAGGCTGGCGAGCTGAGTGATATCGCCTGCGAAGCCGCGCGCCAGAAAACTAACATGATAAGAGAGTGCGAGGCTTACGATATTAAGAGGCGAGTCGATGGAGCCGTAAGGCGTAGTGGTGGTTTTGAGCTCCATTTCCGAGGTCGGCGAAAGCTGCCCCTTGGTAAGGCCGTAAATCTGATTGTCCATAACGATATAGGTCATGTCGGTATTGCGCCTTGCTACGTGAGGCATATGCCCGCCGCCGATAGCGAAACCGTCGCCGTCGCCGCCGGCCACTATAACGGTAGTTTCGGGCGAAGCCATTTTAACGCCGGAAGCGATAGGGATGGCGCGGCCATGGACGGTATTAAAACCGTACGTGGAAACGTATCCGGGAATTCGGGAAGAGCAGCCTATGCCCGAAACAAGGGCTACTTTTTCGGGAGCGAGCTGAAGTTCGTTAAGGGCGCGATAAATTGCGTTGACGACGCCAAAATCGCCGCATCCGGGGCACCATATGGGTTTTAATCCGGATTTGTAATCGTTAATCGAATATTTATTTTCGCGGACGTTTTCCGCAGAGCCGGTATTTATATTTGAAGAAGCTGACATTTGAGCTGCCTGTGACATTAAAATGCCTCCTTTATTACGTTTCTGATTTCTTCAACCGTAAACGGCGCGCCGCCGGAGCGTTTATATAATTTAGCGTCTTCGGGAAGGCCGACGTAAGATTTCAGATAATGATAAAACTGCTTTGAATAAGACATTTCTATTACAAGCGTCTTTTTGAGCGACGAGATGAAGTTTTTAAGCGGAACTTCGGGAACAGGCGAAATTACTTTAGGCACGAGCGCCTTTATTTTATAGCCGTTGGCGTTGAGGTTTTCTATTACCTCGGTCACCACGCCGCGTGTCGAGCCCCAGCAGAGAATTCCGCATGTGGCGTCGGCTGGTCCGATATATTCCACCAGGTCGTCTTTAAATTCTTCGAGGATCATTTCATATATTTTATAACGCTTTTCATTCATTTTTTCGTG
>JAKPTH010000405.1 GCA_029571125.1 bacterium | reverse complement strand
AAATTAAGCCGTCCGTAACAAATGCCGCCGATCAAAATAACCGCGATAAATAAAAAAACGGTTTTAACGTTTGAAATATATCGATTTTTTTTTATATTCATGCATCATCGCCTTATCTTTTAATTTAATTTTATGAAACGTCCCATTATATCTGTATTTTCATCAGGCGGAACGCCGCACGCCTTTCTTAATTCCAGAAGAGATATGTTAAAATCGAAAGCGGCCGCGATTAGCTGCTCGAAAAACTCGAAATAGCTTTTTTTGGCGTTCTGATATTCGAACAGCGTTGTGGCGCCTTCGGTATATCCGATAGTGGCCATGCCGAGAAGCCCCGAAGCTTTTTTCAGCCCGACTCCGCCGAGCCGTTCGAGTTTTTCACGGTTAAGCATGCACAAATTATATTTTTCCGTAATATCCAGCAATATGCTTCGTTCGATATGCTCCGCAAAAAAACTTTTCACGCCAAGTTCGGTGCGGTATCCCGCCATTTTCAATTTGAGCGCGTCAATAGTTTCGCGGCGCCTGCCGAAATCATAAACCGGTATGGAAACTCCAAGTTTAACGCCGCGCTCGGCTTCCTTTAAATCGTTTACGCTTCTGAAAAAACCCAGTTTATATTCGGCGGAGCCGCTTCGCCTTTCCATTTCCGCCATGGCCTCCACCAGTTCGACTTCATATAACGCCGATTTCAGATCGCGTCTTTTAGTACGGGCGTCCGAATAAAGTTTTTTAACGTCTCCTACGGCGATAGACGCCGAGCCTAAAAGCGTTTCAATCTCGCCTGTAAGGGAAACCGTCTGACGCGGTTCGAATAAAGAAGCCAGCGCGCCGGATTCCGCGACGCCGTTTTCGATTTCCAGAGCCGCTTTTTGATTTTCGAACGCGCTTTTTATTTCGAGCGCCTTTAAAAACTGGACTTCATAATCCAGAACGGCCTGTTCTATTTCCATTTTAGAGCCGAGCGCCACCTCGTATTTTTTAGTGACGGCTTCAATTATGTTTTCGGCTATTTTAAGGTTTTCCGCCGCCAGCTTTTTCTGGTATGCCAGCTTAAGGGCGTTTAATAAGCCTGCATAAGACCCATAAACTATATCATCGATCGCCTTGAGGGTTTGTTCTTTTTTTATTTTAAATTCGAGCGAGCTTTTTCTTTTCAATGCGGATCCGGGATCGTTCGGACCGAAAGTTTTGGAAAATTCGATGTTTTTGGTTTCGTACTTTTTTTCTTCGCCGCTTTCAAACGTCCTCTCGCCTTCTATTTCCAGCATTACGGCCGAAGGCCTGGATGCGGCCCCCGCCTCGCGTTCGGCGCTTTTAAGTTCGCTTTCGAGCCTTTTAACGCCGGCATTATTAGACCTTATCAAACCGGAAAAACTTTCCGCGCAAACTTTTCCCTGCGCGCCGGCAGGCGCGCCCGGCAAAAAAGCGATCAACGATACCAGTACAAATATTTGAAGACTACGCATTATTCCTCCATGTTAATGCCGCAAAATGCTTACAATAACGGCCATGGCGTTCATAGCGTTACATATATGCGTCGCGGCGCATTAATTTTATTAAATTTTAATAAACGTAAAAAGAAAAATTCTGAAATTAGAGTTTCAGACGCTTTAGCGGATTATGAGAGGCTGCGGACGGGCCGCGGAGGATGGAAAACCGTTTTTACGAAAAGGTTTTCTACCAGTATAAAGCCGTGCTGCAAACTGGATCCATTAGAAACCGCCGGCGGAGATAGCTTTTCACCCGCGGAAGTTATGGCGTTATGGACGTTTAGATGAGAAAAGCCGCAGCAGTGCTTGTGAAGCGGGCACTGTTTCTGATGCGAATGACCTTCTTCGCAGGAATCATGGTCGAAAACCAGAAACTGCGCAAACGAAAGCACGTATGC
>JAKPTH010000105.1 GCA_029571125.1 bacterium | reverse complement strand
TCTTTGAATAGGTTTGAAGGTTGAATACGATTTAGACAGGAGCTTTAAAAGTCCGTCTTTAACCGTTCCGGTTAAAAGCAGAAAATTTTTGTTTTCATAGGTAAGTTTTCGTAAGGCACAAAAAACTTTAAACTCTGAATTAGAAAAATCGAAAAGATTTTCGACGTTAGGGATCGTAAAAAAGGAATGAACTTTAGAATCGTTAAAAGTACTCACTATAATTTCCCCCAAATTTTTTTTGAGGGCCAACACTTTTCGCTTGACAATTTTTATTTATTCATGTAGAATAAGTTAAAAATGAATAAACAAAGGCTATTATAAAAAATATCCCTGTACTCACTAGGATTTTTAAGTGTTAGCCCTAATAATAAATAACTCATGCGTCAACATGGGTTATTTTTATTTTTATATGGATATGATTTTATAACAATTTTTTAAAAAAAGCAAGCAAATTATTTTTGAGGTTAACTCCAGGCCGCCCGGTGCCGGCGAAACTTTGTCGCCGGCTGGAAGAACGGCAGGCACGTAAGCTCTTCGCGGGCAGCAGCCGACGCTGTCCGCGAACCCATCGTCGCGGGGCGGCCGGGTTCGTTCGAGACAAAAATTTTAATCAAGACAGAACCTTTTTTCTATTCCCCAAAAAAAGAACAAATTTCGAGGCCGTAAGCGGAGCTATAACGAACGCAAAAAGCCAAAAGATAGTTTGGGTCGTTCGGTGATTCGGCGGCCCCTTAAAACGCGTTATACGCATTCGGAATTTTATAAAATTTAAATTCTAGGTAAAAAGTTCGATAATGATATGTCTGGAATCAAGTATTCGCATATCCAGAGATTTTCCAATGTCAAAACCAAGCTCTTTTAATTTTGCCGGCAACGTTATTCCCATCGAATTGCCAATTTTGCTTATTTTTTTAGTTTCTTTAGCCAGTTCGTCCTGTATTTGTCTTAATTTGTGGTAGGCTTTTGACTGTTCAAGCGTGAAAATAATTTCCTGGCAGGAACCGCAAACCATAACGGCGCATTTAATACCCTGTATTTCCTGCGTTTTTTCCTCGAACTTTCCACCACAACCGCATTTCATAATCTTCCTTTTTGCTCCCATAACGTCACCACCTTCGCGTAATCTTCGTTTAAAGTAACGATCAATACTATCGTTTTTTTGTTCTTGCCATCATACCAACTTAAGGCAATTTTATTCGGCTTTTCACATTTATCTAGATAAAGTTTTCCGTTTTTATAGGCTTTTATAATATCGTCTTCGTATATATTATAAAGAGGCATTTTATCGGTTACGCAATGAAGACTGAAAACTATATTGTCAACAAAATCAAGCCTTTTTGCGTATAATTTTTCGAATAGAGTCATCGCGACACCTCGTTTATGTTATAACACGTATTATAACACAAGTAATAACTAAAGTCAATACAAAACGGTCCTTTTGGGGCGGGCGGTGCGAGGTGCAACCGAGCGCGCCCGCGCACTCAGACAGAACGGCCGGCACTTAGCCGCCGCCGTTAGCGTCCATGGATGGCGCGCGACTATAAACCCGCCTTATGTAAAAGCGAGCCGCACGACGCGGCGAGCGGCTGAGCACGGCCGCAAGGCCGGGCGAAAGTTTACATAAGGCAAGGTTTATAGGCGAGGCGGCGGCGGGCTTGGTTGGGAC
>JAKPTH010000387.1 GCA_029571125.1 bacterium | reverse complement strand
GTGGATCTGCTCATAATCGCGCGCACGCCTATTTCTTCGTAGCTCAAAAGCCTGAATATTTCTCCGAAACCGCTTAAAACTTTATTTAACAAAGGAGTGACGGTCTCTATGGTTATGTCTTTCGACGACAATCCAGTGCCGCCCGACATAATAATCGCGTGCGAACCGCTTTTAACGAAAGCGTCAAAAACTTTTTTAATAGCCGAAGCGTCGTTTTTTATTAAATTATATTCGCCGGCTTCCACACCGTCCGCCGTTTTGATATTTTCCCTGAGCCACCTGCCGGTTTCGTCCGTTTCCGGAGTGCGCGAATCGCTGATTATGCAGATATCGAGCTTAAGCGTACCCATTTTATGCGCCGCCGTTTCGTGCTCGTGTTCGTGTTTATGCCCGTGGCCGTGTTCATGTTTTAAAGACATTTAAAATCTTCCCCGCATTATTCTCTATATTAAATTATAGTTCATTTTAACCTGAAAAGCAAAGATTATTAATAACTATTTTAATCAAATTATAGTTACCATTTTAAGGGCTTTTTCACATATTTTAATGTCGAGGGGCGGCGAGCTGTAAATTTCGCCGTCTATCTGCGAATACACCCCGCCGCCCGCGGGCTCGCAGATATAGTCTATGCTGCAGCTTTTGATCTGATAGCGGCTTATTTTAAGGCTTCTGAAGTCATAGCGTTTAGTGACTACCTGGATGAAAAATTTAAGATAATCGTTGACGTCCCTGGAATTGAGCATGAACAAATCCAGGAATCCGTCGCGCGGATCGGCGTTCTGGCTTAAAACGTATTTGCCGCCGTAATATTTAGTGTTGGATATAACCGCGAAATCGGCGTAAAATTCCTTTTCGCCGAACACGGACACGGCCTTTATTTTAAGCTTTGAAAAATCATATTTAAGAAGGGATTTGAGTCCCACTATAAGATAGGCGAAAGGGCCGCATATTTTTTTTACCTTCGAATCTCCGGCTATCATTTTTTCTATTTCGTTTATTACGAATCCGTCAAAGCCCACGCTGGCCATCATAACGAAGTACCGGCCGTTGCACGCTCCTATATCCAGCCCGGAGGCTTTAGCGCCGAACGAAGATCGCAGCGCGGCGGCGGGATCGTTTGAAAATCCGGTTTCCTTGGCGAAAACGTTGACGGTCCCGAGAGGGATCGGGCAAACTTCAGGCAGCGCAAGCGATGCGTTTTCATTTTTGAGCTTCATAAGCCCGCTCACGGCCTCGTTGAGCGTGCCGTCGCCGCCCGCGGCGTATATGCGTTCGGCTCCGTCTTCAATGGCATTTTTGACCAGATCGATTCCGTCGCCGCGCGCCGTCGTTTGATAAATAAGCGGATGGACGCCGTTTTCGTCAAAAATTTTGACGATGCCGCTCACTGATAGCTTTTTAGAATTACGCGCGTTGGGGTTGTATATTACCGCGTATTTTTTTTTGCCGCCGGCGTCCTGCATATAGCATGCTCCTTTTTATTTAATAAACGGTCAGCGCAGCGCTGCATTAAAGGCCGTTGATTTCACGGCTTATTTCGGATTTAACGAGCGAAACCACTTCGTCGACCCCGACTACTTTTAAATCTTTGGAATTCCTGCGTTTGAACTCCACTTTGCCTTCGGCGGCGTAACGGCCTACGGCGACCCTTATGGGGATTCCGAGAAGGTCGGCGTCTTTGAATTTGAATCCGGGCTTTTCGGCGCGGTCGTCGAATAAAACTTCGATATTTTCGGCGAGCATTTTTTTATAAAGGTCTTCCGCGCACTGTTTCTGCGTTTCGTCGCTCGAGTTGAGAAGCACGAGTATCACGTGGAACGGCGCTATGGGCATGGGCCAGCATATTCCGTCCTGGTCGTTGTTCTGTTCTACGGCGGCCTGCATGGTGCGGCCGACGCCTATTCCGTAGCATCCCATTATTATGGGGTTTTCCTGGCCGGCTTCGTCGATATATTTGGCGCCGAGCGCTTCGGAATATTTAGTGCCGAGCTTGAATATATGTCCTACTTCGATTCCGCGCGCTTTTTCGAGTTTCGCGCCGCACTGCGGGCACGGATGGCCCGCATCGACCATTACCAGGTCGGCGAAGGAAGTAACTGAAAAATCGCTTAAATTAACGTTTTTGAGGTGATAGTCTTTTTCGTTGGCGCCCACTACGAAATCGGAAAGATGTTTCACCGAATTATCGGCTATGATCTTCACGTTCGGATTGATGCCGATGGGGCCGCCGAAGCCGGGATAAGCCCCCACGCGCTTCTGCACTTCTTCGGAGGGGATCATTTCGAGATTTATGAACTTCAGGTGGTTTTTAAGCTTGATCTCGTTGAGTTCGAAAGCGCCGGAAATCAAAGCCACGACGTCTTCGCGGCCGTCGTTCTCGGCCCTGCCGTTGGTAAAAAACAGTATCTTGCACAGGCTTTTCTTATCTACTTTAAGGAATTTAGCGAGGTCGTCTATGGTAGAGGCGTTCGGCGTATGGATCTTTTCGATCTTCGAGCGGGGAGCCGCGGCTGACGAACCGGCCGGTATTTCCGGTCCGAGTATCTTGTCTATCTGAGTCGATGCTTTTTCGACGTTGGCCGAGTATCTGCACGAATCGCAATAAACTATGGCGTCTTCGCCCGAAGGGGCGATAACCATGAATTCGTGCGACGACGATCCGCCTATGGCGCCCGTATCGGCGTCGACTACGGTGTATTTTACGCCGCAGCGCTTGAATATGTTGCAGTAGGCGGCGTGCATTTTTTTATAGTTGATATCGAGGCCTTCGGCGGAAATATCGAACGAATAGGCGTCTTTCATGGTGAATTCGCGGGCGCGCATAAGGCCGAAGCGCGGGCGTATTTCGTCGCGGAACTTGGTCTGGATCTGGTAGAGCGTCACGGGAAGTTGTTTATAGGAGCGGACTTCGTGGCGCACCAGGTCGGTTATGACCTCTTCGTGCGTGGGGCCGAAGCAATATTCACGTTCGGCGCGGTCTTTTATCTTGAGCATTTCCGAGCCGTAAACTTCCCAACGGCCGGTTTCTTTCCAGAGGTTGGCGGGAAGTATGCACGGCATTATAACTTCCTGGGCGCAAGCCGCGTTCATTTCGCTGCGGATGATATTTTCGATTTTTTTGATTACAAGATTAGCCAGCGGCATGATTATATAAATGCCCGAAGCGAGCTTTCTGACAAGTCCCGCGCGCATGAGCAGCTTGTGGCTTATAATTTCGGCGTCCGCCGGCTCTTCCTTGGATGTCCTGATAAATGATTGTGAAAAACGCACTTTAGTTCCTCCCGATGAATATGTTAAAATTAATTAGCTCCATATAAGGCGCATGATATCTTTATAGGTAACGAGAATCGCCAGCAGTATCAAAAGAACGATCCCGAAAGCGTGTATTTTTTCTTCGATAGCGGTAGAAAGCCTTCTGCGCCTGATAGTTTCTATAAACGTAAATATGATCCTTCCGCCGTCGAGGCCGGGGATCGGGAATAAGTTAAGAAGCCCGATATTTATCGAAATAAGGGCGGTGATGTTAAGAAGGCTGAAAAAGCCTTCTACGGCCTGATCTTTAACGGTTTTAGCTATTCCCACGGGGCCCTGCACGTAATCCATCGTAATGGCGCCCAGAACCAGTTTTTTAATTCCGCGGAGCATTTCGATTGTGATCATTACCACCTGGTTAAAGGACTGCCTGGCGCCTTCGAGGATGCCTAGCTTTTCGCCCACGGTGCTTTTCATGGCCACGCCGATGCGGCCTTCTCCGGAAACTTTATCCAGGCGAGGCGTCACCTTTAAATCCACGAGCTCTTCTTTTTCGCCGCGCGATACGGTGAATGCGAGCTCTTTTCCGGGATTCTGCGAAACGAAGCCGAGCATTTCGGCCCATGTATAAACCTCGGTGCCGTTGATTTTAACGATTTTGTCTTTAGGTTTGATTCCGGCCACCGCGGCGGGCATTCCATCCATCACGTCGCCTATGATCGGCATTACCGGCGGCAGAAAGCCGAAATGTTCGCCGAAATCCACTTTAGACTCGATGGTCATTTCCGTCGTGCCGCGCATCAATACGAAAGAAATCGTCTTGCCGTCGCTTTCTTTGAGCGCGTCTTCTATCTGGCTGTAGTATTTGACATCGCGGCCGGCCACTTTAAGCATGCGGTCGCCGGGTTTGAATTTAGCTTTAAAAGCCGGAGATTCGGGTATCACTTCGCCTATCTCGGCTATGCTGTCGCCCACAAGGCCTATGTAGCCTTTGCCGGTCTTCGGGTTCGCCTTGGGTTTCACGGTAAAATCCATAATCGCGCCGGCGCGATCGATTTTAACTTTAATGTCGACGCCGGGCTTCTGCTGTACGTAGTTTCTGAACTGGTCCCACGAGGTCACCTTCTGCGCGTCCACTTCTAAAATTACATCGGCCTTGCGGATGCCCACTTCATAAGCCGGCGAATCGGCCATCGATAGCGACACTACGGGAATGGTATAGTAAGGTTTTTGAATGAGGCCGTATCCCGAATTGATGATCCAGTATATCAGAAAAGCGAGGACCAAATTCATGAAAG
>JAKPTH010000384.1 GCA_029571125.1 bacterium | reverse complement strand
GTGCTCTACTCCGACTCTTCTTCGGAATTTAAAACCACGGTTCTTTATTTCGACGGGACAAAATGGTCGGCTCTCGGCGCCCGCGATTTCAGCGAGCCTAACGCGTCCTTTTTGTCGCTCGCTGCGGCCGGCGATTCGGTTTTCATCGCTTATACCAACTGGATGTTTGGAAACCTCCCGCAGATAATGAAATTCACTCCACAGGACGGCTGGACGAAATTCAGCAGCCTTAAATTATGGAATAAACCGGTTGATTTCAATAACCTTGCCGTCGACGGCGGCGTCCTTTATTTTTTGACCCGTGACAACAGGGAAGCCGGTTTCATGCTTTATAAATTCGTCAACAACGAATGGCTGGCGCTCACAGACTCGCCGATGGCTAAAGTTTGCGAAATGCTGAAGCTCAGAGTTTACAACGGCGTTCCTTACGTTTCTTACGCCAATTCCGACTCGGGGCTTCTTTACCTTATGAAATACGAAAACAACGAATGGAAAAAAATCGGTAAAAGCGCCATATCCGACGGCCGTGCTATGTTCAGCGATTTTGTCGTCGACGGAATCAAGCCATATGTTATTTTCATAGACGGCGCCGTCGGAAACCGTGTCGTAGTTTCTAGCTTCGCCAACGAAGAATGGTCGCCGGTCGGAGAAAAGGGCATTTCCGGAGGCATGGCCGGATACTGCGCAATCGACTGCTACAACAATGAACCGTATATAAGCTTCCGCGACGTCACGGCCGGGGAAAAAATAAAAGTATTGAAATTCGAATATTAAAATTCTTACCGTTATCGCCGTAAAACAGGACTGGACAAACCGCTCATGAAAAAACTATATGCAATTTTATTAATATACTCCGCGCTCCGGGCGGCGCTGCTTTTCTCGGGTTTTTATTTCACTCCGGACGCCGTTTTATTAAACGAAGCTTCGAAATACTTTTCCGAAGACGAAATCGCGCGTTCCATGTACTATTTCAGATGGGGGTATGAATTTAAAGCGCTGATGGCTTTAAATGCCGCCGCCTATTATTTTTTATGCGTCAAAGTCTTTTTCAGCGATGGTTTTGCTAAAAAAGCGGCGCGGTTAGAATCGGCAAACCCTTACATTTCCATACCCGTATTCGTCTTCGAATTTTACGCCGGCTTCGCTCTCGCAGTCCTGCCATACCGTTTCACAAGCGGCTATTTAAAAGAAAATTTTTTTAACTTTACCGCCCTGTCATCCTCTGGCTGGCTGTTTTTATTCTTAAAGCAGACGGTCATAGAAGCGTTAATTGCATCGCTCGTTTTAATATTTATTAAATCGATAATTTCTAAATTCGCCGAAAAATGGCATTATATTCTGGCGCTTTGCGTTCCGGCGGCCGGATTGTTTTTTTCGCTGGCCGCGCAATTTTTAATTCTGCCCTTCTTTTACGTTTCGTCTCCCATGGAGGAAAGCGATTTAAAGCGAAAGCTGCTGGCGATAGCCGGATCGAACGGCGTGGCCGCGCAAGAAATTTACGTCATAAACGAAAGCGCGTATTCCAATCATACCAACGCTTTTTTCACGGGTTTCGGGCCCTTCAAAAACATTTATCTCTGCGACACGCTTTTCGGGCCGCACGCAAAAAGCGAGATAGAGTCGATATACGCTCACGAGCTCGGCCATTATATTTATAACCATGAATTTTACGGGATCATGACGGCGTCCGCTGCGGTATGCGCCGCCATATTGATTATCAACCTTTTCATAAGGCGCGTTAAAATTCCGCCGCGGGTTTTAACCGCTAACTTCAACCGCTCGGCCGCGCTTATAATCGTTTTCTTTTATCATCTGGCCGCATTTTTCGCCATGCCGGCCGAGAATTATATCAGCAGGCGGTTCGAAAGAGCGAGCGACCGTTTCGCGGTAGAAGCGGTTATAAATTATAATCGAAGCGCCTTAAAAACCTATGACGCGAAAGAAGCCGGGGAAAACGCCAAAAATTTATTCATCAATCTCGCACGGAAAAACCTTTCAAATTTAGCTCCCGACAGGCTTAATTATTTCTTCTTCGCCACTCATCCGGCGATAGTCGAACGCATAAAAAACTGCGAAAAATATAAATAAAAGCTCATTGGCGCTTAAAAATTTATTGACATATTAAAAATTATGATATAATATTCTTAAAAAGTTTATTAGAGGTGGCGTTATGAACTGCTTATATAAAAAAGCCTTTTTATTTTCCATGGCACTTTCAATGATTTTTACGTTCGCGGGCGTTTTTCAATCTCCGGCGGCGGCCGAAGATAAAATCAAAATAGAAAAGACCAGCGAAGAAATCTCTCTGCAGCCCGTTAACGATTCAATACAGCCTTCGACTCTGGAAGCCGAATTCGAAAGAATCATCGGCAGGTTTTGCAGAGACGTCGTTTTTGAAATAGAAACGGCGGCGGGCGATACTGGCGAAACTATAAACCGGTCCGCAAAAATCATGGTTAAAGACACCGAAAATGTAAGAATAGAGACCAGCCTTCCCAACGGAATGCAGCTGGTTATAACCAGCGCCGCCGGAGACGGCTGGATATATTTTCCGAAAACCAATATGATAATGGAAATAAAGCCCGACGGCAAAAAGTCATCCGGCGCGGCCGGCGCCGATTTCATAAGCGATTTTCTCGCCAACCGCAAAGACCACGTCATAAACAAAAATTCCGCCGGAAATTCGATATGCTATGAAATAGCGGAAAAAAACGGCGGAAGAGTAATAAATTATCTTTTCTCGAAAGACGAACTGCTGGAAAAAATAATCATAAACGAAAAAAATAAAACAAGCGAAGAAATATTGATAAAGAAAACTTCCTTCGGCCCGATCGACGAATCCGTTTTTACCAGGCCCAAAAACGCTTTTAAAATGCCTGTCAACGAGTTCCCGGACTTCGATTATTAATCGCTGGGCTTGACAATTCCCTCCGAATAAGGTATAATAAATATTAGTAATAAATATAATACTAATACACATTATTAACCGCGTTCCAAATGGAGGTGAATTATATATGGCCATGCACGATTTCGAATGCTTAAAATGCGGCGAAAAGTTCGAAGCTCTCGTTTCGAGTTGCCGCGGAGAAAAAAGCGCCGTCGAATGCCCCAAATGCAAAAGCGTCGAGCTGAAAAAATTAATCAGCAAGACGCAGATCATCAAAGACTTTTTCTGCTCGTCCGGCGGCTGAGGAGCATAACCACGGCAAGTTTTGCCTTTCTTGTTTTTTTAACAATCGCATAATAAAAAGCGCGCCTGAATTTTAATTTTCAGACGCGCTTTTTATTATTTACGGCCTATGCCGCTTAATTTCAAACGGTTATTTTTTATCGTCCATGGATTCGAATTCGGCGTCCACGACATTGTCGTCTTTTTTGCCCGACGCGCCCGCGTCTGCATTAAAACCCGCGCCGCCCGCCGCGCCGTGAGCGTCCGCGCCCGGGTTCGGGCCCGCCTGCTGCTGAGCGTTTGCATACATCATTTCAGCGAGTTTATGCGAAGCTGTCATTAACGCGTCCGTGGCTTTTTTTATTTTTTCTACGTCTTCGGTCTGCATCTCTTTGCGAAGCTCTTCTATGGCCTTATTTATATTGTCTTTAGTGGGCTGGTCCACTTTGTCGCCGAATTCGCGCAGGGATTTTTCGGTCTGATAGATCAGCGAGTCGGCATGGTTTTTAGCCTCTATTACTTCTTTCTGCTTTTTATCTTCGTCAGCATGCTTTTCGGCCTCTTCGCGCATATTCTTGATTTCTTCTTCCGAAAGACCGGACGAAGCCTGTATCCTGATGCTCTGTTCTTTGCCGGTGGCTTTGTCTTTAGCAGAGACGTGGACTATGCCGTTGGCGTCGATATCGAAAGTGACTTCTACCTGCGGGATTCCGCGCGGCGCGGGAGGAATGCCGACCAGGTCGAATTTGCCGAGGGTCTTATTGTATCTGGCGAGCTCGCGTTCGCCCTGCAGTACGTGGATCGAGACAGCGGTCTGATTGTCGGCTGCGGTCGAGAACACTTCGGAACGTTTGGTGGGAATGGTGGTATTTCTCGGTATAAGTTTCGTGAAAACTCCGCCGAGGGTTTCGATGCCTAGCGAAAGGGGAGTCACGTCGAGCAGAAGCACTTCTTTAACGTCGCCTTTCAGAACGCCGCCCTGGATTGCCGCTCCGATAGCCACGCATTCGTCAGGGTTGATGTTTTTGCAGGGGTCCTTGCCGAAAAACGATTTAACGAGGTCTACTACCTGCGGCATTCTGGTGGAACCGCCGACGAGAAGTATCTGG
The DNA here is from genome assembly GCA_029571125.1 of bacterium. Taxonomy (GTDB): domain Bacteria; phylum Muiribacteriota; class UBA9980; order UBA9980; family UBA9980; genus UBA9980. The sequence continues at coordinate 6,378 of JAKPTH010000384.1, read as the reverse complement.
TCGATGTCGCTTATTTTCAGTTTTGCGTCTTCGAGAGCGCGTTCCATGGGTTTTTTTGTTTTATCCAGAAGGTCGCGGGTTATGTCTTCGAATCTTGCGCGCGTAAGCGTTGTATCGAGGTGCTTCGGGCCCGAAGCGTCGGCGGTAATATAAGGTATGTTTATGCTGGTCTGCATAACGCCGGAAAGCTCTATTTTAGCTTTTTCGGCTTCGTCGCGCAATCTCTGCATGGCTTTAGGATCGTTTCTTAAATCGATTCCGTTTTCCCTTTTGAATTCATCTACGAGGTAATCGATTATTTTCTGGTCCCAGTCGTCGCCGCCGAGGAAAGTGTCGCCGCAGGTCGATTTAACCTGGAAAACGCCGTCGCCGAGTTCGAGAACTGAAACGTCGAAAGTGCCGCCGCCGAGATCGTAAACAAGTATGGTCATATTCTTCTGCTGCTTGTCGAGACCGTATGCCAGGGCCGAAGCCGTAGGTTCGTTTATTATCCTGAGAACTTCGAGGCCGGCTATGCTGCCTGCGTCTTTAGTCGCCTGTCTCTGCGAATCGTCAAAATATGCCGGAACGGTTATTACCGCCTGCGTTATTTTTTCGCCGAGGTAAGCTTCGGCGTCCGCTTTCAATTTCTGAAGTATCATGGCCGATATTTCGGGCGGTGTATATTCTTTTTCGTCGATTTTCACTTTATAGCTCTGGCCCATTTTTCCTTTTATGGAACGCACGGTACGTTCGGTGTTAATTACGGCCTGTCTTTTCGCCGAAATACCGACCATTCTCTGTTTATCCTTTGTAAAGCCGACTATTGACGGAGTGGTGCGTCCGCCTTCCGAATTCGGTATTACGACGGGCTCGCCGCCTTCGATAACGCACATGCATGAATTGGTAGTCCCTAAATCGATTCCTAATACTTTTGCCATATTTATTCCCTCCATTATTTTTTTAAAATTTCTTTTAAAATTACATTATTTTTTTCATACACAAATTAAAAAGTTTTTTATCTATAAAATTCCAAAAGATGTTATAACAATAATCGTGCCAATTTATAAAATCCAATATTTAAAGCCATTTTCATTCAAACCGTAACTCATCTAAAGTTTTATAAATAAATAACAAATAATTAATACCCACAACTGTAGATTTTATACCCAATTCATCTTTGTGGATTTATTACATATACGGTATAACCAAAGGAGAGAAAACCCGGCAGGGCTTTCTCTCCTTTGGTTGTATATATTTTATTTTTTACTTATCCGGCGTTAAGAAGCCGCCGGTTTGGCGCTTTCTGTGCTTTCTATGTGCAGGACGGCTTCCTGCTCTTCGAACTTGGTCCTGATTTCCTCGAAGTTTTTGGCGTATTTCTTTTCAAAAACGCGCAGGAAAGCTTCGACCATGACCGGGTCGAACTGAGCTCCCGAACAACGTTTGAGCTCTTCGAGGGCCACTTCGGCCGGAAGCCCTTTTCTATAAGAACGGTTCGACGTCATGGCGTCAAAAGTATCGGCTACGCATATTATGCGGGCGCCGAAAGGAATCTCTTCCTTGGCCAGTTTCGAAGGATAGCCTCTGCCGTCATAGCGTTCATGATGGTGTTTAACTATCGGGATCTTATCGACCAGGAACTCGATCGGCTCGAGAATCTGCGCGCTCATAACCGGATGCATCTGGATTATCTTGAATTCTTCGTCGGTGAGTTTACCCGGTTTGCACAATATATTGTCGCGTATTCCTATCTTGCCTATATCATGAAGCAGGGCTGCGAATTCGAGGTCGTCTTTCTCTTTCGGCGACAGGCCGAGTTCCCCGGCGATAGCGAGAGAATATTCGGCGACTCGCTGCGAATGGCCGTGGGTGTATGAATCTTTCGCGTCAAGAGCGTTAGCGAGCACCTTGAGGGTGCTTTTATAAAGGTTTCTAATGTTCTGATAAAGTTTGGCGTTAATGATAGGGCTTGCGCACTGCGCGGCTATAAGTTCCAGCAGTTCCATATCGTGAGTATTAAAAGGAATATCGCCCTTGCGGTTTAAAACCTCTAAGACGCCTATAATTTTATCGTTATGCTTGAGCGGAACGCATATAAGCGATTTCGTGACGAATTTAGTTTTGGCGTCGCCTTCCTTGTAAAAGCGAGGGTCCTTGGATGTATCCGGCACGACGCAGTTTTCGCCCGTCTGAGCCACCCAGCCGGCTATGCCCTGGCCGACTTTAAGCCTGATGAGGCGCTTGACTTCCGCGCCTTTTTCGCCCTGAGCGATCTGGAATGTAAGCTCATTGGTAGCCTCGTCTAAAAGAAGAACCGACGAAGTTTCGGAGTTCATTACCTTTGTGGCCATTGCCATAATGTTATCGAGCAGCTGGTCTAATTCGATCGAACCCGCTATTATCTTTGAAACTTCATAGAGCGTTTTCAACTCGTTGACCTGCTGTTTTTCTATCAGGCGCCTGTCGAAATTTTTGAGCACGCCGAATGAATCGGCGACATAATCGTTTAATAGCCTTATTTCACGTTCGTCAAGATCGAGCCTGAGGATATGGTGGTTGAGCTTTATGACCACGGCGCCTATTATCTGCGACTCATCGGCCAGAGGCATTATCTGGATAAATACGCCTTCGCTGATTTGCTCGACGCGCGGACCGCTTTTTTTAAAATCGTTAATATCGATTTTGTTGAGGCAGTTGAGAACCAGAACATTGAAATTATCTACCATGATGGCTTCTGAAGCGTTGCGGCATTCCCACGCAGCGCCGGCGGCGGGCACTTCAGGCGAGGCGAACGTATACAGCGCGGAATAAAGGCCGTCGGTGAAGAAATTAACGCCTTCGACGATATTAGAATAAAGTCTGGAAAGCGTTTCGGCTTCAAATAATTTTTTATAGAAAGCTATATACTTTTCATACTTAGCTTCGCGCGAAACCGATTTGTCGTACTTTCCGCTGAGCTCTTCGAATGGTATATTGTATTGTTTTTTATAACGAGAACGCCTGAGGATTCTGACGATATTAGTGGGCTTGTATCCGTTGTCTTCGTCAAAATAGACGACTATGCCCGAAATGCCGCGTTCCTCAGTGGCGCCGGTAAATTGAACGGTCCGCTGGGTGCAGAATTGCTCGATAGCCAGCTCTTTTTTTATGCCGACGACGGAGTCGAACGATCCGGTCATACCCAGATCGGTTATATATGCTGTGCCTTTGGGAAGTATGCATTCGTCGGCGGACTGTATGTGCATGTGAGTTCCGAAAATGGCGTTGACCCTGCCGTCCAGATAATATGCGAAAGATTTCTTTTCGATTACGGACTCGGCATGGAAATCTATTACTATTATATCCGCCTGGTTTTTGATACGGGCAATTTCGGCGTCGCAAGTCCTGAAAGGGCAATCGAGTATGGCTTTGTTCTCGCGCCCGATTATAGGCATGATGCTTTCGCGTCCAAGAGCGTTCATAACAGCCACTTTGAGGCCGTTTTTGGCGGTAATAATACGGCAGCCGGAGCCGGGCGTGCCTTCAGGATAATTTATAGGCCTGACCAGACGGTCGTTATCAATAATTTTTAATATGTCTTTTTTGGACCACGTATGGTTACCAAGCGTTATCGCATCGGTGCCTAAATCTAAAATTTGCCCGAAAGTCTGCGGAGTGATTCCGAGTCCTTTAGCCGCATTTTCACCGTTGGTGATAATGAAATCGGGCCTGTATTCAGATATTAATTCCGGCATCAGCTCCGAGTATGCTAGCAAACCCGGTTCGTCGTTGATATCGCCTATCGCCATTATTTTCATAGCAATCCGCCTTTTAGCATCTTAAAAAAAATTTTATCACAAAGACTATAAAAAGTCAATGAAGGCTTTTTAAAAGTTGATAAAATTATACCTGTTTTTTTATTCCTTTCATAAAAACAAATTATCAAGACGCCTGCTTACCATATTTTTTTCTATTTTAATTATAACACCATAATATAAAAAAAAGTAAGACTGCAAAATAAATTGAAACGACCGGCATACCTGCTGCGGCTAAATAAAAAATCGGCGGCGGCAATATTATTATTTGAAAATACATCGTTTATATGCTAAAATAAATGATTAGCATGAAACTGAATTTATTAAAAATAAATTTTCTATATGTTTACCTGATAGCCGTTGTCTTTTCGGCCGCCGCGGCGGCTCAGACATACGCGCTCGCCGACGGCGGTACGGCTCAGAAAAGGTTCAACGCCGTCGAGCGCGAAAAAAGATTGTTCAAGTCGCTCGGCATAAAAAGCTTCAGCTGCTACGAATACGAAGTAGGCCTCGGCCAATGCCGCCGGGCGGCAAAGCTGCTTCACTCGAGCCATTACGACTCCGGCGCGAATATCAAATACACCATCCATTACGACGATAAAGGCCGCTCGGCGATAAAAGACACTTATTATTACGACGGCGCCGGAAATAAAATAGCTAAAATAATTAAAAACGCACGCGGCGCCGCGCAGTCAAAGTGGCTTTACAAATATGACGGGTCTAACAAAATTATCCGGATGACCTTATTCGGAGAAACCAACGAAATACTCGGCCGCTGGACTTTTAAATACGACAAAGACCTAAATCCCGTAGAAATTATCGAATCGGACGGCGACGACGATATTTTTAACCGTTCGGTCTCGGTATATGCAAAAAACAAAATATTCGAAACCAATTATAACTCTGAAAACGCGGTAGATAACAAGAGAACCTATACTCTGGACGGCGGCGGGAAAAAAATCGAAGCCGTTCTTTACGACCAGGCTGGCGTTGAAAAGATAAAAACATACTTCAGCTACGACACCGCTGAAAATCTCATTGAAAACGCCGCTTATTACCCGGACGGCGGAATGTCCTTCAAATTCACTCACAAATACGACAGCGAAAATATGCTTATCGAAAAGACCAGTTTCGATAAAAGCGGAAATCCCGATAAAATTTATATTTACACATATGAAAAATAACGGCGGAACTATCTAAAATCCGCCGTTATTATATTTATCGTTTTTACTATCGTTGATTTTGCGAACGCTTATTTTTTAACGTTATTTTCGAGAAGCTCGATAGTCTTCTTAAGCATTTCTCCGGCTTTTTCATTCTCGCCTTTTTTCTTATAGGCGTTTCCCATCATAGAATAAAGATGCGCCTGTTCTTCGACGCCGAGTTCGCCGTTTTTAATTAATTTTTCGGCTTCGCTAAGCGCCTGGGCGTCTTTTCCGCATTTAAGATAAAGCTGCACGATACGCATATTGACCATTTTTTGCTTATCTTTGATATGTTCGGCTGGCAGGTAGGAAGGAAGCTTCATGTCGGCTAATTTTTTAAGAACGGCCACCGCTTCTTCTACTTTGCCCTGTTCGGCATAAACATCGGCCAGATCGTTATATGACTTTCCGAGCATCATGAACTTTTTAGCTTCTTCTCTCTGTTCCGGAGTTAATTTTTTAAAAAAATCAGGACGCGGGCCTTTATTCTTTCCCATCATCGGTGGACCGCCGGGGCCGCCGGGAGCGCATTCAGGGGGCGGCGGAGGGCCGTCCAGCCCTTCGGGCGGCGCGGGAGGCTCTTCAATATTTTTGCCCGCAACGTTATCGGGCATGCCGGCGCAATAAGCGACCGGAGCCGTCGAAAGCATGAATACCGTTATAACCGCGGCCATAAGCAAAGACAGTTTAAAAGTTTTTAACATAACATCACTTCCTTTATATTTTTTTGGAGTTTTTTAATATAAATTTTCGTTATTTTCGCTTAAATATTCTAAATTTCTGCTATAGTAGTCGTTAAGCTCAGCGCCAAAATTAAGCGCCAGGCGCCCGCCGTCGGAATCGTCAAAAAAATTTATTTCGTAAATATCTTCCGGTTCATCCGTCCGGCCGCTTTCTACCATGCTGAATTCAAGCGCTGAAAAGCTTTCGGAATATTCCTCCGAAGAAAGATTTTCATAAGCGTTTCCAAAATCGGAATTAGTGTTCTTTAAATATGCGCTATATAAAACCGATGTTTTGTTATTAATTTCTTCGGTTTGCGACAAACTTACATCGTTAGTGAAATACAAGCGGTCTATCGACTCCGAAGCGAACCAGAGAAAGCCGACGCATAAAGTTAAAACGGCTGCGTAAGCGGCAAAATTAACAAAGACCGCGGTTCTTTTTTTGTACCGGTACGAATCGAAATGGCGGCGGGCGAAATTACTGTTTATTCCGACATTATTCAACCGGATTATTTTAACGGCGGCGCTCGCGGCCACGCTTTCTTTTATAGACGCGAAGCAAGCGGCGCACAGCTCGCAATTAGAAACGTGTCCGGCTTCGGATTCGCTGATTTCGACGCCGTCGAGAAGTTTTTGCCTTATAATTACGCAGGCTTGATCGTTAATTTCGTT
>JAKPTH010000358.1 GCA_029571125.1 bacterium | reverse complement strand
GCAGCGTAGATAATATGTTTGAAAGCCTTGGTATATAATGCTGATTCCGTGCTATACCAAAAGGTTTAAAAAGGATTTGCAGCGCGTTAGTAAATCAGGGAAAAACGTCCAAAAACTTAAAACGGTTATAAAACTTCTCGTGGCACAAGAACGCCTTCCGGCGAAATACAAGGAGCATAAGCTTGTGGGGGAATTCAAGGAACGTCTTGAATGTCATATAGAACCAGACTGGCTGTTGATTTATAAGATCAGCGGCGAACGGATTATTTTTGAAACAACCGGCAGCCATTCGGACCTTTTTAAATAATTTTCCATCCATAACATAAAAAAATCAACTTTTCTTTTTTCGTCCAGGCTTATTGACGGCGGCCTTAACCGCTGTGCCAGCTTCAAATAAGACTATCGTTCGAGCCGGACGCTTGATAGGCTTTCCGGTCTTCGGATGGATGATCGTCCTGGCTTTTTGCTTTTTGGTCTTGAATACGCCGAACCGGCGAAGCTCTATCGTTTCGTCCTTCACCAGGCCAGACACGATTTCGTCGAGACAGGTCTGGAGGATCGCCGCCGCCTGACGGACGGCCAGACCATGTTTCTTGATGAGCGCTTTTGTGATGTCAGCTTTTTTCATGGCGTCAGTGGGCCGCGACCCATTTCTGGATCAGCGTCGAAAGGTCGGCGGTTTCCTTGGCGGTCAGCTTTTCAAGCTGGCGGAAAAGATATGGAAGATCAGAGGTCGAGCCGGTGACGGCCGTCATTGCGGCTTTTACGTCCGCGGCCATGATCGTAGTCCGGCCGGCAGCCTGGGCCTGCTTAGCGGATTCTTTTGTGATCGAGAGCGCCATGGTATCGAGTTGCTTCTGGAACTCCTTCAAGGCATCCGCGGCGATCCGCAGGTCGGTATTCGCTTTCATAAAGGTTTCGACCGTATTAGGCTTGGTTATGCTTATCGTTTCTCCCATTTTCAACGCTCCTCAATCCGTTATACTGGCTTTTCAGCGGTGGCGACACGCACGGAGGCGTTAGTGCCGCCGGCGCCAGGGCGGCCTCGTCAAATTCTGCCTGATTCGGCAGAATTTAGCCTTCCAATTCGGTATATTTTAACCGAATTGGGCTGGATTGTCAAGCGGAATGGAAAGTATGTTTTGTAAGTATCGATTAAATCGATAGATATAGGATCAAGACTCATTACTTTCTTGATTTAATAAGGGTTTGCGGTTCTTTATATGCGTGGTATATGTTTCCTTGGACTGCGGCGGAAAGGGGGAAAGTTGATTCGGGGGAATTATCAGTTTTAAAAGTGATTTTAACGTGGTTTAACGGAGAATTTAACAACGGGGATTAACGTGGAAAAGCATAAAAAAACTCTGCGTTAAATAACGGGATTTTATTACCGATAAACATAAAATAACGTAACTTGAAATAACGTGGAAAAAGATGGATTATATAATTAATGGAGGTCGAAAAATGAAAACGCCGGCAAAAAAGAAGGCGGTAGTGACAAACAAAACCGCCGACGTCAAGCATAAAGGGCCACGCATAATCGCGCTCGTCTGTACTAAAGGCGGTGTTGGTAAATCGACAATAGCGTTTAACCTGGCTGTTGAACTATCAAAGAAAGCCGATGTATCAGTAATCGATCTCGACTATCAAAAAAGCCTTACAATATTTGACTACAACCGGCGAGAACTCGGTATGGAGCCGTTTAAAGTTTTAACAATAAAGGGCGCAAAGGAACTTAAAAAAGTTTTGACGGCCACGAGCGGCACGATAATTATTGACACGCACGCCATTGATAGCGATCTAACACGCCTTGCTATGATCGCAGCGGATGTGGTTCTAACGCCAAGTACCGATGGATATTTAGACCTCTGCGGTTTGCTGGCCTTCAAGAACGTAATTCAAGACATAAGAAAAATTAAGAAGGAATTGAAAGCCCATGTTATTATAAACCGTCTTGCTGTGAGATCGACCGGATATAAAGACGTGGAAACCTTCGTCGAAGATCATAAAGATAGTTTTAAAATCGTAAAAGCCCGTCTCACCAGCCGTCAGGAATACCGTGATGCATTCGAGCAAGGAAAGAGTGTTTGTGAAATGGGCGGAAAAAAGATAGCTGCCGACGAATTTAAGAAATTATTGAAGGAGATCGAAAGTTTATGACAAAGAAATCAGATAACACAAGCCCATTGCAAAAACTATTAAAAAGTGGCTCCACACAGAAGGCTGTCAAAGAAATGTCAGCTGTAACCGATAACAGCGAGGCACAAGAAGAGTGCTTCCGTTCCGTAAATCTCTACAATGTACCTAAAGCATGGGTGGAAGTGATAAAGCGGCATGGTTTCACTTTTGTAGGTTTTGCTAAATTAGCCATAAAAGAGCGCATTGACAGACTGGAAATGAAATAAATAAATTTAGGGAGGCGAAAGGGTCAAAACACAAAAACAAAACACCTTTTTCTTCAATCCTCCGTTATGTTTTAAGAAGCAATAAAAACTTAAAAACTCCGGCAAACAACTTGCTTTTTGCCGGCCGATATGATAAAATATATTTGAGGTGAATTGTCATGACTTTTGAAACGCTTGTTGACGAAAGCAGAAAATTGAAGATCGACGCCCTCGAGGATTTGGTTCAAATCTTAAAGGCCGCAATTCGCGACAAACGCCGCGCGCAAATCCGCCGCGAAGTTACGAAACTACGCGCCGACATAAAGGCCGGCAATAAGTTTAAGACGCTCGCCGATTTGGAAAAAATATAATGCCGCGTCTTTTTTATACTCCTGCCTTCGAACGGAAATATAAAAAGCTTTTAAGGGCTCACCCAGGATTAAAGAAACGAATAAGTGAACGCCTTCGCCTTCTGGAGAAGGACCCTTATGCCGCCGTCCTGCGCTTTCATAGTTTGGAAGGGCCGCTCGATGATCTTTATGCCGTAACTATCGACTACGATCTGCGCGTGATTATCGACGCTCATTTCGATGCCGACGCCTTCTATCTGGTTGATATAGGCTCTCACGACGAAGTTTATTAAAAAATAAAGCCTTTTAAGTTTTCAGCGTTTTATAAGCGTGCCCTGTGGCTCATCTTCAAGACAGCAGGCCGACCGCGGGCGTTATCAGTTATATAGATAATTTGTAATATTTGCGCAGCCTATAAAATAACGCTCTTGAAATAGCCTGTAAAACGGAGTATATATTAAACGGCCAATATTGAAAAAACGAAACCTACATATAGAAAGTTAAAAACGCTCACGCTTAAATCCTTAAAAGATAACAGGCATGGGCGTTTTATGTTTTCAGCCTATATGTTTTTTGGATTACATAATGCCCATTATCACACCTGACGATCCTCGGTTCAATAATCAAAATTTTAAACAACAACAACAATGCTCCTATCTATATATATAATACACGCGCGCGCGCGCGCGCGGTTGTAGTTGTTTTAATCGTTTCATCCTTAATATAGGTTTAAAAATAGCAAAAGTGTTGTAAGAGAAGCTGAATCGGAAATTTACCCTTAGAAAAAAGATACCCTACCCTTAGAAAAAAGATACCCTACCCTTAGTTTTTAATTTGACAAACTAAGGCATTGGTGATATAATGAATTGAGGTGATAAATAAAATATGAATAAAGAAATTATTTTAAAAAAACATAGCGCTGTTATTCAGATAAGCTGCAAAGAATTAACAATTATTCAGAGAAAATTGATTAACGCAATAATTTGGATTGTTCAAACAAACCCCAATAAGTTAATTTATGAAATCGGTTTAAGCGAAATAAAAAAGATGTGTGGTGTGCAAGCCACTAATAATGTTGATTTAAAACAATTGTTCACTGGATTGCGAGATATAAGTTTAGAATTTAATTATTTAAACAAAGATAAACATCATATTTGGTCAAACATGAGTTTTTTGTCAGCAGTTGAAATTGATAAAAAAACAAGTCATATAAAATTTGAAATGCCTGAAATGCTGAAAGAAAAAATAAGATATCCATCCATGTATGCACCATTAAATATGTTTTTAATCGCTGGTTTTAAACGCTCATATACGATTATTTTGTACGAATTATTGCGAGATTATTTAACAGCGCAGAAAATTCCATTGATAAGCATAGCAGACTATCGTGAGCTTATGGGTATAAAAGATCGCGAATATAAAGAATTTTTCAATTTTCGTAATTATGTTATTACACCAGCAGTTGAAGAATTGAATGAAAAATCAGATTTAACATGTCGATACGAATTAATTAAAAAGCCTTTTAGCAACAAATATGAATCAATTCAGTTTTATGTTACTAAAAAAGAAACGTTAAATATAACTGGCGATCTCTTTGAAAAATTAGACGTACCGGATCAACCAATTATTAAGGTTCCAGAAGAAATATTAGCGGAAATACCTGAAAAATATCGCGTGAAATCCCTTTTGGATGAGATTGCTAAGCGGCTCGACGAAGGCAAGGTCTCAAGTTATATAAGGCTTAACCTGAAATATGCGTTTAAAAAGGCTAAAGAAAACCCTTTGTTTTATGCCATAAATGCTTTAAAAAATAATTATGCCGGCTTTGATATAGAGGTTGAAGAAAAGAAAATGCAAGAAAAAAAGGCTCAATCGGTGACTGTAAAAGTTAGCGAAAACCAAAAGAAGCAAGAAGACATAGTTTTAGATATAATTAGATCTCTTCCTCCGGAAAAATACGAAACTTTATATAAAGAAGCCGAGCATCTAAACGCAAAAGAAAATCCAGGCAACCCATTTTTTATGCGCGACTCGATGATCGAAATAAAAATGGCCAAAATATATATGGAAAGCCATGAAATAAACAATTATCAAAACAACGATAATGATTAAATCACGTTTAACAATCTGATTAAATCTTTTAAAAGTCAGCATACTCCAGGCCGCCCGGCGCCGGCGAAACTTTGTCGCCGGCCTGAAGAGCGGCCGTCATTCAAGACAATCGCGGGTAGCAGCCTGCTGCTGTCCGCGGAACCGTCGTCGCGGGGCGGCCGGGTTCGTTCGAGACAGAAATTCTAATCAAGACAGAACTTTTTTTCTATTCCCCAAGAAAATAAAAAATATCGAGGCCGTAGGCGGAGCTAGAACGAACGCAAAAAGCAAAAAGGTAGTTTGGGTCGTTCGTTGAATTGGAGGCCCTTTAAAACGCGTTATACGCATTCGAAATTTCCGGTTTAAAACGTATGTGACTTTAATGATCACTAATCGGTCCACTTGGGGCGGGCGGTGCGAGGTGCAACCGAGCGCGCCCGCGCATCGAGACAGAACGGCAGGCACTTAGCCGCCGCCGTTAGCGCCCACGGAGGGCGCGCGACGATAAACCCGCCTTATGTAAAAGCGAGCCGCACGACGCGGCGAGCATCTGAGCCCGGCCGTAAGGCCGGGCGAAAGTTTACATAAGGCCCGGGTTATCGGCGAGGCGGCGGCG
>JAKPTH010000169.1 GCA_029571125.1 bacterium | reverse complement strand
CTTACTTCGAGGGGCAGGTAGTTGCCGTATGATTTTTCGATGAAATCGCTGTCGGTTCTGACCGGATTTGAGGGAAGCAGGAAGCCCATGGAATATGTGTCCACGTCGAGAAATTTGACTCCGTAGCAGCTGACGGCTATAACGGCTATGAAGGTCAGGAATACGGCTTTTCTGTTAGGTATGACAAAATCGATTATTCCGGCGCTCAATTTTTCGAACGGCCTTTCGAGTTTGATGGTGGAGGTGGGTTTTATAAGGCCGAGCATATATGGAACCGTGGCCCATACTATAACGTACTCGGCCATTGCCGAATAGGCGGCGAAAGCGCCGAAGGTCCTCAGCACGGCTATGGGGGTTAAAACTATGGAAACGAAGCCTATGCATTCGGTAAGCGATGTAAAAAGGCTGGGAGCGAGTATATCTTCGATGACCAGGACAAGGCCTTTTTCTTTGTCTTCGGCCACGTCTTTCAGATGGAGGCAGTATCTGTTGAATATATGGTTCACGTCGGCAATGCAAAGAATCATAATAAGCGTGGGCAGTACGATAGTGACCATATTGAAATTCTGGTGGAAGAAACCGTAAACGTTGAGGAAGGCGAGGCCGGAAAGCACCATGACAACGAAAGTAATAGCCACGAGGTGTCTGGAGCGGAATAAAAAGTATAAAGTTATGAGAAGTATGACGTACGACAGCGAAGTGAAAATGCCGCTGTCCTGGAGGCTAAGGCGGTTAAGTTCGTCGTACATCACGCCCATTCCGGCTAATTTATAGGTGAAGTTATGTTTCGCGAGGGCGTTTTTAACGAAAGCTATTATTTCTGGCCGTTTTACATCCATTTCCTTTGAGGCTTTTGGTTCTATTATGAGCACGGCGCCGCGCAGTCTGGAATCGGCCAATAGTTTAGGCCAGAGTTTATTTTCTCCGAAGCGTTTTTTGACTTCGGCGGCGTTTATCTTTGTTTCATCGGTCGTTTCGTACAGGTCTTCGACTATCAGATCCTGTTCGCCGCGAAGTCCTATATAAGGCGCGGAGCCTATGCCGAGGACTCTTCTGATATCTTTATTATCTTCCACTTCGATGGAAAAGGACCTTAATTTGCTTAGAAACGCGGGTTCGAAAATTTTACCGTCGCCGCCGGAATCTACCATGGCGATTATAACTTCGTCGTTGCCGTAAATGTCCTTGAATTCGTTATAAGCTTTGAGCGTGAGGTCGTTTTCGAGGAACCACAGCTCGATGCTGTTATCGATTTTAATGTTTTTGATGAATACGGAACCGGCCATGGCAAGGATTATGAATGAATAAAAAAGAAACGCCCTGTATCTTATTAAAAAGACGGCGAAGCTGTGGACGAAGCTTTTTTTAGCGCCGCCCGGTTTTTTTTCGATATTATTATTTCCGCCGCCGTTATTGTTATTCTTACTCATAGGACCCCTTTTGATTTTAATGTAAACTTAAATAAAAAAACGGTCATAAATATATTGGAAAACAAACAAAAGAGAACAGAAAACAGAGAACAGAGAACAGATAATAGAGAATAGTTGAGGACTTTTGATATTTTAAATTAAGTTTTTATTAATAAAAAATAAAAGATCAAAGGTCAATATACGTTCACTGTTCACTATTCACTATGCTCTATTCACTATTCTGATGGTGCCTTTAGCGCCGTCCATTTCGACCTCGTCGCCGGTTTTGAGTTTTTTAGTAATGTTATTGATGCCGACTATGGCGGGAAGGCCGAGTTCGCGCGCCACTATGGCCGAGTGTGAAAGTATGCTTCCGCGTTCTATCAAAAGCCCTGAAGCCGAGGGGTAAAGCGGCACCCAGCCCGGGTCGGTCCGGCCGGCCACCAGAATTTCTCCGTTCAGCGACATATCGTCGGACGGAGTTAATATTACCTTCACTTTTCCGCGCACGACGCCCGGGCAGCAGCTAAGGCCGTTCATAAGGTCAGGATCGGCGTTTTCTTCGGCCGCGGGGGCTTCCGCCGGAACGTTAAGGTCGTTGCAATAGACGGGGCCGAAAGTTTCGATTCTGTCGGGCAGTTCTTCGCCTTTTTCGTAAGCGTCGTATTCTTTTTTGCGCAGCGCGATCAGTTCGCGAAGGTTCTGGATGGTGGCGGTTCCTACCACATACGAAAAAATTTCGTCCTTGGTGAGGTAAAAAACGTCGTCGGCGTGGTCTATGACTTTAAAATCTACGAGCCGGTGGCCGATTCCGACGAATATGCGGCGGGCGAGCCCGAACATTTTGGTGCGCGCGAAGCGCTGGTATTCGCGGAAGGCGACGGCCCTTTTGGTATTGTTCACGATGAAATTGAAGACGGCGAGCTTGCTGATTACGCCGAACATTCTATGTCCGGAAAGCTTTTCTGTAACGAGTTTTTCAGCTTTTTCGCGCAGGTCTTTTTCGTGGCTCGAGGAGCCGTCGTTTTCGGGCAGATTGCAAGCGGTGTAATTTTTAAGTATGCTGAATACGAATTGCGGTTTATCCATTAAAGGCGGCACTTCGAGTTTTAATTCGTTCATCGAGCGGTATCCGAATTCTTCGAGATAATCGGCGATCATCAGGCAGAGCTTTTTCTGGTTTTCCGAATAATCGGATCTGGCGGCGTAAACGAATATTTCGGCGAGTTTTTCTTCGCCGGATGTTTTGAATAAATCTACGAGCGCGGCGTCGGTTTTGATAAAGCGCGCTATCTGCTGGAGTTTTTTAAGCGGCAGAGTGCTTTCCACGTCGCCCTGGCCGGCCACGAGTTCGTTCTGCAGCGAGCCGCCGTCTTCGTTGAGCCCCCATTTTTCGATGAGCATGCGCAGTATCCCGTAGAATATCATGGCCATGAAATCGTTGACTATGGGCGCCTTCCAGTTTCTTAAAACGCCGTTTTCCAGTTCGTAGTAAACGTCGACCAGATCGTGCGACCGGGCCGAATTGAAGTCGTATTTATGATATTTATCGAACATGTCCTGGTATATTTTCATGAATTTATGGACTTTATCTTCTATGGTGAAAAACTGCCATGCGAGGTTGGCGCCGGACCACAGGAGCTGCGGAAGCTCCACGAAATATTTATGGAAAAATCCTCCTCTGGATTCGGTCGCGGGCGTGAAATCGATTTTAGATTTAACGCCCATCATCTGTTCCATGAAGCGTCTGTTGTAGTTGTATCCGGGAAGCACGGATATCAGCCGGCACCAGTTTTTGATATTGTAATATACGCGGCCGTTGAGGAGGCCGAGCATATTGGCGAAGTAGAAATCGTTATTTATGATCTTTTCGCGCGGGACCTTTAAAACTTCGCAGAACTGGACGTAAACCATGTGATACGCGTTGAGCGCGAACGAAAAAGTGAGCGGCGAAGTTATGCCGGAGTAGCTTTCTACTATATTGGAATTATCCCATATGGTTTTATACTCGCTTTTCGACGGCGACAATTTATTCAAAGTGGTTATGGGCCTGGTTTGCAGTATATAAATCTTGCGGGGGTTATCTATATCTATGGTCCATTCTATGTCCTGCGGCACGCCTTTATTGGCGTCCTCTATTTTGCGGCAGATGGCGGCTACGGCCAGAGCCTGCTGATTGGTGAGGCACTGCGTATCGCATTCGGGGTCTTTTACGGCCTCTTTAACGGTGCCGAATCCTTTTTCGGAATTGAAAACGACTTTTTCTTTTTTAGACGCTATTTCCATGCGGTCAATACTTATAACGCCGGATTTTTTGCATATAAACTGGTCCGAGTTGAGTTCGCCGGAGACGAGGCCTTCGCCGAGGCCGTATGCGGCGCTGATGAGCATTTCGTCGCGGACGCTGGTTATGGGGTTGACGGTGAAGGTTACGCCGGAAACCGAGCCGTTTATCATTTTTTGAATTACAACGGCCACTTTAACATCGCGCTGGGAAATATTTTTCATGGCGCGGTATGCCACGGCGCGGTCCGAGTAGCCGGAAGCCCAGCATCCGGCGACGGCTTCGAGTATTTCGGAGTCGGTTTTTCTGAAAAGAAAGCTGTCCAGCTGGCCGGCGTATGAAAAATCTTTTGAATCTTCGGTGGTGGCGCTCGAGCGTACCGACAGGTAGCAGCCTTCGCCTATATTTTCCTTTACCGCCTTTAAAATATCGGAGCAAAGGGTTTTATCTATATTTTCGGCCCTGAAAAGCGACCTTATTTCGGCGGCGCTTTTAGCTATGGCGGCCGGCGTGTCGGTTTTGAGCCCGCCGAGCGCGGCGTTGAATTTTGATTCCATCGATTTAACGAATCCTGAAAAGCATTCGGTTGAAAGCGCGATAAAAGGCGGCACGCTGCAGCCGTATCCGGCAAGCTTGAAAAGGTTCATGGCTTTACCGCCTACCGCGTTTACATCCGCCGAGCCGAGAGGATTTTTAAAGGTTACAATTTTATTCAAAACCGGCCTCCACATATAAATTTTTAATAAACTATCTTTCGTTTGGAGCTTTAATTATCGCGGCCGTCGTATGCCGCGATAGCGAATCCAGATTAAAAATAAAGCGCGCCGCATACGGCTATGGCCAGATGATAGGCCACAAGGTAAAACGAAACCGCGCCCCTGTAAAATTTAGCGTTGAAATTAGACGGCTTTACGCTATAGACCATTCCGGCGCATATTACCGTAAAGGATATGACGGCGGCGCTTATGAGCATGGGCATATAAACCGTTATTTTATCAGCGCCGGCGGCCGATATTATTTTTCCGACCGATAAATAAAGGGCCAGAAACGCTAAAAATATATTAGCCGCCAGAAGCGCGAAAGCGCCGAAGGGCGAGAGCCTGAGCGAATACGAATCGACGCCCCGGCGTTCCTCTTCGGTGGAAAAAGTCTTTCTTCCGAATTCGAAAACGTTGAATACGAACCAGTTTCCGAGCGCGACATAGAGGTATGCCGTTGGGATTTCGGTAATATAAGCGTCTTTTAATATGGAATATATAAGAAGCCCCAGCATCGAAGCTGAAAAAGTATGCGTGGCGGCGTATAATTCCATTTTAGGGCGCATCCAGTCGCCTATGAAAAATTCCTGGCGCATAATCAATGTGAAGCAAAGCACCAGGGCGTATGTCGAAAAAACTTTAAAGCCGAGCGCGGCGGAAAGTATTATTTCTGAGACGACGCAGACGAGTATTCCGGCGCCGAACTCGTTGACGCTTAAAACGCCGCGCGGCAGGGGCCGTTCTTTATTTACCAGCCTGTCGGTTTCGTAGTCTTTTATATCGTCGAAAAGCCTCATGTGGAAGAAAACAAGCCATACGAGGGCGAATCCGGTCAATAAAAAGGCCGGCCTGGAATTTATTTCAAAGCGGCCCGCGGCGAAAGCCATTGCCGCGTTGGCCGCGGCGAAAGCGGATATCATGACGGTGTGGCTGACCGGCTCGAAGCGTTCTTTAATAAAAACTGACCATCTCGATATTAAATTCATTATTTTTTCACCACTTATAATTTACTAAATCGCCTATTTTAGGAGGCATAATCGCGTGAAGTTCAGTATTCGGGCGGAATTCCACAAGCGACGAGGCGTCTTCGTGTTTGAGCACTGTGGCCGTTCCTTTCAGGAGCGGTTTTCTGCCGCGGGTATAGACGTTGAATACGTCGCCTACGTTCACGTGGTGGTCGAAGCCAATGTTGATGTAAATGTCGTTGGTGTTGCGGACTTCTATAATATTTCCAACAAGGAACATTTTATACCATTCGAAATATGCGTAGACGAACGACTGCAGGGATATCAGCACCGCGGCGCCCACGTAGGCGCACTGCAGCGCCGGAAATACGTAGCCGTTAAGGTTGTTTACGAACGGCGTATATCCGAAAATCTGCGAAAGGTTGATATTTGAAAGCGTCCATTGATGGATATTAAAGCTGTTTATGTACATGTAGTAAAAAACGTATTGAAGGACGAAACGGATAATGGCTTTGGGAAGCCTGCCGGCGAGAAGCAGCCCGGCGCCCCATGCCGGAACGGATATAAGCCCCATTAAAAGGGGGAAAAAGTAATTGGTAGGCGCCGCCCTCATGGATTCTACGAAAAGGTCGTTGTAATCGCCTTCGGTTTCGAGCCTTAATTTATCTTCTTCGGCTTTTTTACGGCGTTCTTCGGCGGCGTCGGATTCGGCCTGGCGGCGTTTCTGCTCTTCCTGCTCGATTATGGCCATATAAAGGTCTTTCTGAGGAAGTTCGCCCATTATTTTTTTATAATCCACGCCGGCTTTAGCCGATATGTTTTTGATGAGCTCGAACACTTTAGCCGGCGCATAAGAGCCGCATTTAGGCAGTTCGTCGGCGGCCTCGTCGAGGTTGTCGTTCTGAAAATATGAAAGCGACAGATAATAATGGCCTTTTTCAGAAAGGTCGGCGCCTTCGGAATTTTTAAGAGTTTCGCGCAAAGTTAGAATAGCCTTGGGGATATTGCCCTGATTAAAATATGATATTCCTTCTTCGATTTTTGCGTCGATTTCGGGATTACTCAATTTAACTCACTCCATTTTATAAGATTTTTAAGATGACGGCCTGGCGCGCAGCTTCGCCCATTGCCTGAGGTGGTCGATTTTTTCGCGCATGGTCTGCGAAAGCGGAACGGTTTCCTGCAGGGCTTTTGCTATATCATGCGTTTCTATGTCGCGTTTTTCGTAAAAAGCGTCGTACATTGACGAAATTATAGCCTGCTCTATTTCCGCGCCCGAGAATCCTTCGCTCAAGCTGACCAGTTCGCCGATATCATATTTTAAGATGTCGCGCTTGCGCTTTGAGATGTGTATGTTGAATATAGCCGCGCGTTCGGCTTCGGTGGGCAGGTCGACGAAGAATATTTCGTCGAAGCGGCCCTTGCGGAGCAGTTCGGGCGGCAGGTTTTCGATTGAATTGGCGGTGGCGATAACGAATACCGGCGCGGTTTTTTCCTGCAGCCAGGTGATGAACGAACCGAATATGCGCGTTGAAAGGCCCGAATCGCCTGAGCTTCCGCCGCCGGCTCCGGCGAAGGCTTTTTCTATTTCGTCGAGCCATAATATGGTTGGCG
This sequence comes from bacterium, assembly GCA_029571125.1. Classification (GTDB taxonomy): domain Bacteria; phylum Muiribacteriota; class UBA9980; order UBA9980; family UBA9980; genus UBA9980. Next base: position 343 of record JAKPTH010000169.1, on the reverse strand, counting down.
AAAGAGCTTCGGCCACTCTCAAAGCTTTGCGGAGATTTTCTTCCGATTCGCCGACGTATTTTCCAAAAATATTGCCTACGTCGAATCTTAAAAGCGGCAGGCGCCATAGCGAGGCTATGCATTTTGAAACGAGGCTTTTTCCGCAGCCCTGCACGCCCAGGAGCAGGACTCCTTTTGGTTCGGGAAGGCCGTATTCGCGGGCTTTTTCTGAAAACGCGCCGGCGCGTTTTTTAAGCCATGTTTTAAGCCCGTTCAATCCGCCCACGTTTGAAAAATCTTCGTGGACCTCGAAATATTCGAGCATTCCGGCTTTTCTGATTATCTGTTTTTTTTCGGAAATGAT
>JAKPTH010000340.1 GCA_029571125.1 bacterium | reverse complement strand
CAACGTCCATCCGATAACCGCGGACGACATAAAAAAGCACCTCGAGGAATGCGAATTCCGCATGACCAATATCTTGTACAACCAGCGCAAGATTAATCTTTTCGATTTCGTTATGAAAGTCGTTCCAGACGAACAGCACCTGCACACACTCGAAGAAGCCGAAGCTCTTCGCGCCGTCAGGAAAGGCCTCGGAGTTTATATGGTCATTTTCGACCTGCTCGAAGGCAAAAGCGGGCTCAGCCATATGATAAGCTCTCCTGCCGGCCGCGACGAAAGAAAATTCCGCGACACTCTCGAGTTCGTGACCACTTACTCGCTTTTCGCGCTGGCAAGTTACGTGTCCATAAAAATGGGGCTTATCTTAAGCGTCGCTTCCCGTGAAAACCTTCCGACGGTAAAGCTGGCGGAAGATTATTTCATATTCACAAAAGGTAAAATAGACACCGTATCCACCCTTCTTTGCGATTACGTACACGCGCTGAATACAGCCGACGAATCCGGGAAGAAAATCATAATAGATTCCATAGATTATGTCGGGCTTTCAAATAATTTTTTCATACAGCTAAAAAACGCCTGCGTGAACAACCGCAAGAAATTTTCCGACGATCTGCTGGCGCTGGTTTCAAATATCGTATTCAAGGTGGAAGGCGACGATATAAGCGTTTCGAATTTCGATTCGCAATACTCCACTTCAGAGCAGAAAATAGAGTTCGTTAAAGTGCGCCCCGAAGAAATCGTCGGCAACAGCGACTCCAAACGCGGCGTGATAAGAAACGTCGACAGGCTGGCTCTTTTCGACGTAAAAGAGGCGCTCAATCCCATTTCTGTATTAGGCGGCCTCTCCTGGAGCGTTTTATTCGACGGCCTTCCGGGCACCGGAAAAACTTCGCTGTTCAAGCTGGCCATGTCCAGGCTTCACGAACGCGGCGAACAAACCGGAGCGCCGGTGGAGTTCATCTCCATCGACCAGCGCATAAAAGACGAATATTACGGCAAGACTGGTAAAAATCTGCTCGACAGGCTGGACAAAACAAAGCAGAAAAACAAGCTCATGCTCGTTTTCTTCGACGACGTGGATCTTCTGCTTCTCTCTCGCGGCGACCCAAATATGGGCGGATCCGATAAAGACGTTTTAAATATCACGATGCAGTTTTTAGACGGCATGTTCACCAAGCCCATAGGCAACTGCCAGGTTTACGCCGCCACCAACGAGCCCACGTCCACCGATTCGGCTTTAAGGCAGAGGTTTCACCAGCGCTATCTTGTGGCCGGCCCCGAAACATGGCAGGATTACGCTTCGCTTATATTTACCAAGCTTCAGCCGCAGCTTAAAGCCGGTATTTTAAAAGTGGACGGCGACACGGATTTCATTAAAATGAAAAGCATGGAGCAGGCGGCATCCGCAAAAAGCTCTGTCGCAGAAGAAAAAAACGTATCGGGCGGCGGAATTCTTTCAGACTTCGTTTCTAAGATATCGGGCGGCGGCAAAAAAGGCTGCACCTGGGAAGATATAGGCAGGCTTTGCATAGAATTCAAGAAAAAGGACGAGCGTTTCACCGGAAGGCCTATACACAGCATAGGCGAGAATCTCAAAGAGTATTCCGCCGATTTCGAAATACCGGAGGAATTTTTTACGAAACCCGAAATCTTCCTGAAATTGAGTTTCGTCGAAAAAGTAAATAAACTCAAGGAGCTGTACAAGCCTATCACGGCGGAAAAAGTCATGAGCGAGCTCGAAAGGTATTTCAACTCCGAAGCCAGGTATAAATCCGACGCCAAAACTTCCGCGCGAGAACGCATTTTAAATTCAATGATAAACGAATACGAAGCTAAAAAAGAGTTCGTTAAATTGTACGAGGGCAAAAAATCCGATGAGTGAAAAAAACGGCCGTGAAGGCGCCTATAAAAGCCTTTACGAAGAAAAATACGAAAAAGAATCCGAAGCCCTGATGGAAAGGCTTTTTAAGACAGACCACGTTTTCAGGCTCGACGGCTTTCTTTTAAAACGCTATATCGACGTTTTAAAAAAGGTTTTCGGTTATTCCGGGCTCGACGCTCTTGCCGAAAACGCCTCGTACAGAATGGATAAAAACGGGTATTGCGCTGAAATCGCCGATTTTTTAAATAATCCGAACTACCTTTTCATGCCCCCGGCCACATACTATTCCATAATAGTTTCACCCGAACAGCAGGACGCTCGGCTTGAGGACGCGACTTTTTCATTTCTCGAAGAATGCCTGAACTCGGCATATAAAAAATACGACGAAATAATAAAATTTTTAACTAAAGACGAAGCCGCCGTAATACAATATAAATTCAACCTCAGAAATTTCGACGATATTTCCAAAATTCACCGGCTGCGAAGCGTTAACCTGAATATCGACACCGCAGGCGAGCGCGTCGCCGACATTTCAAGGCTGCAGAGCCTGGCCGCAGGTCTTGCCGTCGACGACAACATACTTTCCGACGCCTATATCGCTGAAATTATGGAGACCGTCAAAAAAACGGGCCGGGGCGTGAAAAATATATTCAAAAAAGTTTATGTAAATGAAATCTCAATAGCGCTCCAGTCTTTTTATATAAATTATCCGAGAACTATTATTTCATTGTTCGACGCGGCCAATAAAAACACGCTGCTTTTTTACAACAAAGGCGATTATCTACCCGCGGGCGAGCCGGAAGCCGGTTTATATCCGGTTGAAATAAGCGCCGGAAGCGTAATGGAAAACCTGGAATCTTTAAAATTTATAGATTTTCATACGAATCCCGCATTTATCCTTGAAAAAGCAGAGCTGCTCGAAGATCTATTCCTTATTGAAAAAGGCTACGACGTCAGCAGGCTTTCAAAATTCGAGCTTGAAAGGGCGAGATCGGAACAAAGCTCCAGCATGCCGGAAATCATTAACATCCTTCACGAGTTAAAGGGTATTTTCGAGCGGCCGGGAGTAAATAAAAAGAAAGAAACCGCAAAAATGCCTCTTGAATCGAAATATCTGCTTGCGTTCGCCAGGACCGAATTCAACGTCGTAAATAAACTGCTTTGCCTTTTCGACCCGCACAACTTCGTACGCCGTTATTACAGCGATTCGGGCGCGCTGGAAAGGGAGCTGCTTCAAATGCCGCTCGCCAAGAAATATTATATTCTCAAATACCTTTCGGGTGAATTAAGAAGGAGTGATGTAATTAATGATTAACTGGCTTCTGGGATATTTCATAATAGCTCTTTTTATAAGCATGCTCGACAGGTATTTTTCCGGCGAAGATTTTAAAAAAAGCGAGTGGATAAACGGAAAAACCTTTAAATTCAAACTCGGGCTTTCGCTGGCGATAGTTATGGCCCCTTATTTTTTCATGGGGTTTTTCACGCTCAGCTTCTTTAACGCCCCGTTCTGCCTTGCCGGAATGGTCCTCGGCTTCATGGCGGGCGATTTTTTCCTTAAAGCCTACGACTGGGCCTTTAAAAAACCTTCCGCCTCAACCGCGGCCGGCGACGAAAAAGCCGCGGAACCAGGAACCGCCGAGGCTAAAAGCGAACAGCTTCCGGCCGGATCCGAAGACGGAACCGCTCGGAAAGCGGACGACGACAGCACGCGCAAATCCGTAGTAGAGGCCATACAGGACGCCGGAAGCAATATCAAGGACGGATTGAAGTCGGTGGGCGAAGGCATAGCTAAAGCCTCTGAAAACATATTCAAAGACGGCGATAAAAAAGAAGCCGGCGATAAAGAAAAGAAAAATTACGAGTCTAATAAAAAGCTCGACGATAAATTGAATAATTATTGATGTTAAAGGATTTTAAAATGACCATCGGCGAAAGGCTCGAACGGGTTCCGGTATGGCTTAGGAAATGGATAGTCGGCGCTCTCGGAATAATTTTATTCGGCGGCGTTATAGTAGGGCTTTTTCTTTACTTTTACCTCACATCGCGGCTTTCATATCCCGAGCGAAACGTCATATACAGGGTAAACGAGTCGGTGACGCTGTCGGTCAATTCTTCCAGATATCACGTCGACAGATCTTCACAGGCCTCCATATCCGAAGGCGGCATTTTCAGCGGCGAAGCCATGCAGGCCGGCGCAAACGACGTGCGGATAAAAGCCATAATGTGCAAATCCAAGCGCCGCGAAATAGGCGATATCGACGAATACGAACTTTTAAATACCACCTATCAAAAGGTGGCGCAGGCTTCCACGAAATCCGAAAAATCCCGCGCCATATTCGATATTGCGCGCTCCAACTATATTCAGAACGTGGCCGGCCTTATCGACGCGCGCGCCGCCACGGAAGAGATCAAGCTGATAACTCTCGAAACGGCCCCCGAAATAGCCCGTTCCGTTGACGCCGACACGTACGTGATCGAAGACGGCGCGCAAAAGCCTGTCTGGCGCTACAGGCTCACGGACGGACGCCGCTATTTCGGCCTTCTGGGAGATAAATACAGATACAGCACGAAGCTTTACGAGCAAAACGGCGATAAGTCGAAACTGATATATCATTCGGCCGAAACCGGACTTTTTGGAATAATGCCGCAGGGCTCGAACTTATATCTTTTCAATGAAATCCCGGGCGTTTTTCAGAGCATGAGCGATTATTTCAACGGCGTAAAATCAAGCGAAGAGATATACGCCTTTAAAATTTCGCAGTACTGGGACGCTTTCCCATGGCGAATTTTAAACGGCGGATATGTTTTATCCGATGCAAAGGGCGATATCGCCAAAATCGAGTTCGAGGATTTCTGGTTCAACTATGCAGACGACTGCGTTTACCGCTATTATCTCGATCTGGACGGCAACGGCGCGATAGACGATACCAGGGAAATCATCGGAAAAGTTTTATTTTCAAGAACGGAAAGCAAAGACGTTAAAACAGACGGTTCAAAAGACGAAGATTATACCGTCAATTATTCTTATATGAGCGGCTACGAGGTAAAAAACGCGCTTAGCGATTTCATTCTATGCGGCGATATAGAAGCCATGATGCCGGATCAGATCTTCGACGGGTTCGGCCAGCATTCATATCTTGGTTACGTAGAAGAAAAACGCGACGACATAATGCTCTACCTGGATAAAAACACCGAAAATCTCGACCGCGCGATCAAAGAAGACGACACTCTCGGATTCAAAACTTCGCTTCTAAGGCTTTTATTATACGCAAAAAGGCCCTACGTTACCGATGTAGCCAATAAAATGAACGCGGCGGCCGTTCGCCCGCAGGCAAAATAATCGCGCTTGGCTAACAGCCAGCAGATTAAAGCTAAGCTTTATTATAAAAATAGCATTCTTTGATATAAAAAAGGGAGTTAAAAATGTTCAAAATCAAAAGAGTTTTACTTTTTTTACTTGTTTTTTTCACGGCGGTTCTTACGCTTGCTCGCGCATACGCGCAGGCTCCGTCTCAGTCGATAACCTTAAAGCCCGGTTTCAACTTCGCCGCCTTTACGGTAAAGCCTTCGCTGACTCCGGTGCAGTTAAAAACGCAAAATTCTTTCATCGAGGACATTTACGCCTATAACGCAGCCGCCGGAAGCTTTTTAAGCATAAGCGAAGGCACGCTTAACATCTTCAATCCTTCCGCGGGCTATATCATTAAATCCAAATCAGATGCTCAGCTTTTAATAACCGGAACCGCGGTTCCTTCCGCAGGCGACATTAATTTAAAAGCCGGGTTCAATCTGACAGGTTTTTATAAAAACCCGGAAGCCATTTCATTTTCTTCCTTAATGAAAAAATATTTCGTCATAAAAGGCCTTTATAAGTGGAACGCCTCCGCGGCGAGCTTTATGCAGGTCGTCAGAAACGCTTCGGGAACGCCTGAAATATTAGACGCAACCGACCCGCAATTTGCCGCCGGGCATGCTTATTTTTTTTATGTATCGGCGGACGCAAAACTTAATTACGACGGTTCTTCGATAGTTATAACTTCAAGCGTACCGGCTGAAAACTATACGCTGTCGATCGCCGTAAGCCCCGCCGACGCCGGAACGGTCAGCGTATCGCTCGGCGGCCCTTACGCATCCGGCACAAGCGTGACATTGAGCGCAGCAGCCGCTCTCGGTTACGCTTTTAAAAACTGGAGCGGCACGGACGCTGTATCTATAGTAAACGATCAGATTGTCATGAACTCAAACAAGAGCATAACGGCGGTTTTCGAATTAACCGCACAAACCATAACGGTCGACGCATCCAACGATCTCGGCCCGTTTAAAATGATCGTCGGCTCGCATAACGGGCCGGTATCTCTCGTGAAGGGAGCCGACGAAACAGCCAAATATAAAGAGGCCGGGTTTAAAATAATACGAACCCTCGATTATTACGGGCCCTTTACATGGTATAACATCTTTCCGGATTTTTCAAAAGATCCCGAAAGAGAAGACAGCTACGATTTTTCCACGACCGATGTTAGAGTAAAAAAACTGGTGGACGAAGGTTTCGAGCTTCTCTTCAGCTTTTCTCCGAGCTGGAGCGATCCTGTCCATAAATATATATCCGACCCTCCCGGCACCGTAAGAGATTCAGCCGGAAATATCACGCATCAAGCCGATATAAACGATTTCAAAAAATTCGCGATTATATGCAAGCATATAGCGATGCATTATAACGACGGCTGGAAAAACGGATTCAACTATAACATAAAAAGATGGGAGCTCTGGAACGAGCCGGAAACCAATACGCAATTCTGGACGGGCACGCCGATGCAATTCTTTCAAATGTATGCCGAGCTGGCGAAAGCCTTCAGAGCTTATAATCCTTCATTATTACTTTACGGCCCCGGCAACGCCGAGGTAGTTCCGCCTTCTAATTCCGGAGTTGATTCAGAAACTTACACATCCAAGTTCCTCGAATATTGTAATAATAACAGCATTCCAATAGACGTTTACACCTGGCACAGCTACGGCGGCGAAACGATAGTTCCTTCTCACATAAAAACCGTCGCCGACAGCATGAGAACCAGGCTCAATACTTACGGATTCGCCTCAACTCCCATGTCCTGCGACGAATGGAACAGCGGAATCAACCAGAGCAATTTTTCCGACAGCGGCAAAGGCGCGGCATATTACGGATGCGCCCTGACCTATATGATCGAAAAAGATATTATAGAATCGTATCAGTACCGCGGCGACGATCATCCGCTCGGACTTATACGCTCCAGCGACGGCCAGTTTAAAACCGCGGCATACACTCTGAAAGCATTGAAACAGATGACCGAATCCTGCACCCGCCTCGGCTGCTCGACGACGGTTTCGGGCGAATTCGCGTCGCTTGCCTCAAAAAGCTCTTTAGACGGTTCTTATTATATAATGGCGTCTAATTTTTCAGCCGACGGCAATACAACGCAAAAGCAAACCGTCAAGCTTACGGTATCCTCAGTAGCTTCTCCGCCTGCCGGAGGATGGGTCGTAACCAGAAAGGTCATAAACGACACCAAAAAGCTTGAAACTGAAGAAACGTTGTCAATCGCCTCAGGAGCTCAAGCCGCCTACATATTCGACATACCTTCAAATTCCGTCGCCTTTATCCAGATTTCAAGAAAAAACTAACGTATGATAAACTACATTACCTGCAAAAGAAAATACTTCCTGGCCGCGCTGGCGGCGCTTACCGTCCTGGTGGCGTCGCGCTCGGTTTTTTCAATCGACCTGGCGCTGATCGGGCTCATCCAGTCTGCGCCGCTCGAAATTTTCGACAGGCTTTCGCTTTTTTTCACGATCCTCGGCAGCGGGGAGGTTAGCGGCGTTATAACCGCGTCCCTCGCGGCCTGGCTGTATGTTAAAAATCATAAGAGAGCCGCGTTTTATCTGCTCTTATTTTTCGGGCTTTCCGTGGCGGTTGAGCTTTCAATGAAGTTCAGCGTGGCGCAGCCTAAAGTCTTTCCGCAATTCCGGCGCGGCCTGAAAATTCCAGTGCCTATTTATTCGCCGTTCACGCCTTACGCTTATCCTTCAGGACACGCCACCAGGAGCGTTATTCTCTCGCTGGTATTTTTTTACATAGCGCAATTAAAACTAACTGACGAAAAAATTAAAGCGCGGACAAAAACTTTTATCGTTTTTATCTGCGCTTTAATGCTTATTTCAAGAATATACGAAGGCTCGCACTGGCCGATGGACGTAATAGGCGGCATCTGCCTGGGTTCATATCTCGGAGCTCTTATTATCGAGCGGTTTCAAAAAGACAATTTCTGACACATTATACCGTAATTTTTATGGTAAACCACGGTATCGAATCCGGCTTCGCGCAGGCGCATATTGATGCCCGCATAGTGCTTCTTGCCGAAAGACGAGTGCGGATCGCCTATGTAGTGAAACATTTTGCCGCCATGGCGCAATACGCGATGCGCTTCTTTATAAAAATCCGACGAATAAAGTTCGCCCGCGAGCGAAAACCGTGGCGGATCGTGTATGATGGCGTCGAAGCGAGAATCTTCGAACTTGAAAATTTCATCGTAAACGCTGGCCAGATTGGATTTAATGACCGTATTTTCGAAAAAATCCTGAGACCAGGGATTATAAGAAGCGGTTTTTAAGACAGCCGGATTGCGTTCAAAGGAAATCACGGATCTGGCGCCGAGCTTTGCGGCTATGAT
>JAKPTH010000330.1 GCA_029571125.1 bacterium | reverse complement strand
AAACGTCGTGCCGACCTATACCAAGATGTTCCGCGAAATGGGTGCTTCGCTTCCGCCCATATCGCAGGCGGTTTTTTTCATAGGCGATTTCATAAGCGGCTTTTATCTGCCTTTAGGCTTCCTGGCGGCCGCTTTCGCGTTCATGCTTTATAACTGGTTGAATACCGGGGAAGGCAAAAGCTTCAGCGATAAATACTCTCTGAAAATACCTCTTATCAGGTCGTTCGTAGAAAAAAGCCTTTATTCGATTTTTTACAGGACCAGCGGGCTTCTCATAAAATCCGGCATCAATATAATAAGCGCCCTGGAAGTAAGCTCCAACGTGGTAACCAACGGCGTTATACACGCTAAGATCAAAGACGCCGTGAGGCTTATACGCGCGGGAAATACCATAAGCTTTTCTTTCGAAAAAAGCGGGTTCGCTTCGGATATAATACCCAAATTAATCAAGACGGGCGAAGAATCCGGAACTCTTTGCGAAATTTTCAATAATATTTCCAACACCATGGACGAAGAACTTGACTCTCTCACCACGGCTTTCGAATCCCTTTTCGGGCCGCTGATACTGATTTTCGTTCTTGCCGTTTTCGGCACTATAATTATAGCGATACTGCTGCCGATGATAACGGCCGCTACCATAGTAAGCTGATTTAAACCGATAGTTTCAGTCGCGGGCGCGCGTGAAGGCGGTAAAGGAGAATAAAAATGGCCGTGTGGGAAAAGATTTTATATGAGCTTAAAAACAGGAACCGTATAGATAAATCCGCCATGGAGGCTCTTGCGTCAAAGAGCTTTGCGGATGGCGTGAAAGAGCTTGTAAAGCTTAAAGCCATCGAAAACGAACAGGCGGCCTATAAATTTTATTTTTCTTCTTTAAAGGCCCGTTCGCTCGAAGATGTGCTGATATCCGAAGGCAGGCTCGCCGCTTCCGAGCTCGAACGGATTATAAACGAATTCGGGGCCGTTCCGGGAAACCTGAAAGACCTTCTGATCGAGCGCGGAATAGTATATCCGGCGGCCGTTTACAGGGCCATCGCCGTCCAGCATAATTCGGAATTCGTCGATTTAAACGAAACGAAGATCGACGACGCGCTTTTTTCAAAATTCGACGTGAATATAATAAGACGCTACCAGTTCATACCTTACGCCATGAAAGGCGAAAAGCTCGTAATCGTCATAGACGACCCGTCCGACGTCGAGCGGATAGAAGAAATCGAATCCGTTATCGGCATTCCGACGCTGGCCTACGTTTCTGTAAAAAGCGATATCGCCCGTATAATCAATCTGATGATCGAAACTTCGTTGAGCGAAAATACCCTCTTTGCCGATACCGACGATACTCCGGCGCTTCGGGCGGTCAGCGAAGAAGCGGACGACGCGGCCGCCGACGCGGAATTTTTAAAGACGATGTCCGATTCGTCCATAGTAAAGACGGTCGATTCGATAATACTCAAGGCCATACGCAAAAAAGCTTCCGACATACATTTCGAGGTTTACCCC
>JAKPTH010000319.1 GCA_029571125.1 bacterium | reverse complement strand
CCATAGCGGTACAAACCAGATTCCGAACATCACCAGCATAAAAAAAAAGCCGAAAGCTATCCAGTTGAATTTTAAGCCCGAGCCGTAATCCATTACGGCCTTGATTTTTTCTTTATCCGCAAGGCCGGTAACTGCCATATAAAAAAAGATAGTGAAGATGGAATCGACGCCGAGGGTGTAAAACGGCGTTATCATTACCTGATAAAGCTTGCCCAGCGGAAGTTTTTTATACCCCTGTTTTAATTCAGCGTTCATTTTTTTACCTTGTTCATGCCATAAATTTCATCTCATCAATAATTTTACATCATCCGGCCGGATAAATCAATAATTTTATATATAACGCCCTACAAATCTTGACTTATGCGCCAAAAAATGTTATAAATTACATATGATAATTTTGCGATCGTTTTTTATCATAAATTTAACGGCCGCGCTTTTTGAGGTGATATAGTGAAGAAAGTCAGCCTGGACAGCCTTGAAGCAGATATGAAAATAGCACAGACGATTACCATTCCGTTTACCGAAGTCACGCTGGTAGAATGCGGGACGTTGCTTAACGAGCCGGCCGTTTTGCTGCTTAAAAGCATGGGAATAAACGAAGTCAGCGTTTACGAGGAAAGCGAGCTCAGGGAAATGGCCCTCGAAGCCGCCGCCGAAGCCGATAAAGGCCAGAAAGCAAGGCAGATACTCATAGTGGACGACGAACGCGAGATATGCAATTATATCGGCGAAGTGGTCACCAGCCAGGGTTTCGAGCCGAGAGTCGCCCTTAGCGCGGCCGACGCATGGAACAGGCTCGCGAGCGATCCTACCATAAGCGACATGTTTCTCGACATTATGATGCCCGAAATGAGCGGAATAGAATTTCTCAATAAAGTTAGAAACGAGCTCGGAAGAAACGTAAACGTAGTGATGGTCACCGCAAAAAAAACCATAGAAGACGTCGTGGTGGCCAAAAAGCTCGGAATCGTAGATTACATAATGAAACCTTTCACCCCCGACAGAATAGTAAAAGCGCTGCAGATGATGGCCGAAAAAAAAGGGAAGCCTCTTCAATCGCAGCAGAATTAGATTCGAAGCACGGTTTTTAAATACGCGCGCGCCGCGATTAATTTCACGGCGGCTTCGCGTCAAGGAGCCTTTAAGCAATGAATGACAGCGGTAAAGAACCTAAACTATCTTTCGAGCTCAGCGAATCCGAAAAATCCGATTTATTAAAGCTCGCGCGCCGCGCGCTCGAAATGCATGTCACCGAAAGAAAAACGCCTGAATTCAAAACGGAAAGCAAGATTTTGCAGACAAAATGCGGGGCGTTCGTAACGCTGCACAAAAACGGCGATTTGCGCGGCTGCATCGGGTATATAGAAGCTTATAAGCCCCTGTATCAAACCATAATAGAAATGGCTCAGGCCGCCTCCACCAAAGACAGCCGTTTCGAGCCCGTAACCGCCGGCGAGCTTGCCGAAATAGACATAGAGCTTTCGGTCCTGTCGCCGCTGGAAAAAATCACCGACTTTTCAAAAATCATAATAGGGGTGCACGGCCTTCTCGTGAGGCAGGGTTATTATTCAGGGCTTCTTCTGCCGCAGGTCGCCGTCGAGTGGGACATGGACACGACCGTTTTTTTAGAAGAAACCTGCCGCAAGGCCGGGCTTCCGAGAAACGCTTATAAAACAGGCGCGGACGTTTATTATTATTCCGCGCAGGTCTTCGGCGAAAAAACTCGAACCGGCGCTTAAGCCTGAAACCCTTCATAATTCCGGCCCTTCAGCGCAAAATATTCAATATTTATAATATACTATATATCCCTTAACGGATGTATTAAAAAATGGCGGCCTTTCGAGACCGCCATTTTTTAATTTAACTTTTCACGCCGTTTTTCTAACCGTTCATCCGCGAAGCGGCTGATTTGATGATGCGCGCAGCGTCAAGATGACCGTTAAATTCGGCTATATAAGCAGCCGTTTTGCCGTCGTTGTCCTTGGTTTCGGTCGAGGCGCCGCAATTGATGAGGAGTTTTATTATGTCTTCGTTTCCGTTATAGGCGGCGGCTATAAGAGGGGTTTTGCCGCCAACGTCCGCCGCGTTGCAATCGGCCTTGCTTTTCAAAAGCAGCTGAACCGCATCAAAATTATTGGCGGCGGCGCTTTCTATGAGCGCTGTCCTTTCGTCGTTGTCTTTTTCGTTTACGTCGGCGTTAGAGCCGATCAAAGCTTTCATCAGCTGTATGTATCCGCCGCGGGCAGCTTCGAGGAGCGCAGTACGGCCCTTTACGTCGCGGGCGTTGACGTTCGCCCCGTGTTTTATGAGGTTGAGTGCGATTTCGAAATTGCCGCGAAGGGCCGCTTCCATAAGCGGCGTCCTTTCGTTGTCGTCGGCCGCGTTCACGTCGGCGTTAGCCTCTATCAGCCTGTTGCAGAAAGAAGTCTTGCCGAGCAGCGCCGCGTCGTGCAGCGCGCTGCGGCCGTTGTCGTCGAGCGCCCTCACGTCGGCGTCGCTTGCGATAAGCGCCTTTACGATATCCATATTTTCGCCGTAGATAGACGCAGCGGCCTCGTGAAGAGGAGTTTTGCCGTTATCGTCCTTCAGGTTCACGGCCGCGTTTTTCTTTAAGACGGTCCTGATGAACTCCCAGTTGCCGCGGAGCACTGCGTCGTGCAGCGCGCTTCTGCCTTCGTCGTCGCGGGCGTTTATATCGGCGCCGTTTTCGACGAGAAGCGAAGTTATCAGAGCGCTGTTGGCCGAAAAAGACGACGCGGCTTCGTGCAGAGCGCTGCGTCCGCTGTCGTCGCGGCTGTTAACGTTTACGCCCTTTTCGATAAGCACTTTAACCGCTTCGGCGCCGTTTTTGCCGGACGCATAAATAAGCGCCGTACGGCCCTTATTGTCTTTCGCGTTCACGTCAAGCCCCTTTTCTATGAGGACTTTTAAAGTTTCGACATTGTTGAGGTTCTCCTGAGAAAACAAAACTGTTTTGCCGTCGTTGTCGCGGTTGTTTACGTTTATTCCGCTTTCCACAAGCATTTTAAATATGGCGTCGTAGCCTTTTTCGCGGGCCAGGGCGAGCGCGGTTTTGCCGTCATTGCTTTTAACGTCGACATCGGCGCCGGCGGTTATAAGCCCTCTTACGACGTCATAATGACCGTTTTCCACGGCCATTATGAGCGCGCTTCTGCCGAGACGGTCTTTGGCGTCTATATTGGCGCAGCGTGTAGCAAGGAGGTTTACCACATTTACATGTCCGGCGGCGGCGGCCTTCATGAGCGCCACGGAACGGCAGTTATCGCATACGTTTGCGTCGGCGCCTTTTTCAACGAAAAGCCTTACTATATCTATATGCCCCTTTTCCGCGGCGCTCATAAGGGCGGTTGCGCAATAGTTAGTCTGCGCGTTTATATCCGCGCCGCGGTTGATGAGAAGCTCGGCTATTTCGGCGTGGCCTTTTTCCGCCGCGTACATCAGAGCCGTTGTGCAGCATGTAGTTTTGGCATTTATGTCGGCGCCGCTATGGACAAGAAGCCTCGTTATTTCTTTGTTTCCGTGATCGGCCGCGATCATAAGGGCGGTGATCATAGAAGACGAGTATTCATTTACATTCGCGCCGTTTTCAAGCAGCAGCTTTACGTTTTCGCAATCGTTGCAGTCTACGGCCTCCATAAGAGCGGTTCTTCCGTTTTCATCCTTGAGATTTACGTCCGCGTTAAGATTGATAAGCATTTTAGCCGTTTCAGTGCGGCCGCATTCGCAGGCGCGCATAAGCGGCGTGCGGCCCCTGGAATCCCTGGCGTTGACGTTAACGCCGTGATGGATAAGATATCTGACTATGGCTATCTGGCCGCATTCAGCCGTTTCGTTGATGGCCGTTTCGACCCATTTTTTAGTCGGGTCGAATTCGTGGCCGTTTTTTATGAATAGATCCGCCACGTTTTCGTAGCCGCGCCATATGGCGAACATCAGAGAGTCCCACCCCTCGCCGTCTTTCATTGTAGAGTCCGCGCCGTTGGCTAAAAGCAGTTCGCATATGTCGTAATAGCCGCGCCAGGCCGCGAACATAAGCGGAGTCCAACCGTCTTCGGTCGCCGCGTTAACGTTTGCTTCGTTGTCTACGAGCAATTTTACGGTATCGAGATAGCCCTTTTTAACGGCTTTGTGCAGCGCCGTTTCGCCGTCGATCCCGCAGTAATCGATGTCGGCCTTTTTTAAAATTAAAACCCTTAATAATTCGTTGTTTCCGCGTCTCGCCGCGTCGATTAAATTTTCATTAATCTTTTCCATTTCACGCCTCCTTTCAATTATATTTATTGTTCCGGCATAAAAAATAATTAAAAAAACGCGCAGTAATCAATAACTACGACGCGAGTAAATAAATTACGAAAAAGGAATATTCAGATTCGATGATTCTTTAGGGGATAAACAGCATATGAGCCCGGCGGAACGGCAGATAACCTGAAGGCCAATATAACGGAAGAGATGCGCAATATTACATTTTACGAATATAACGCGCGGCCCGTTTATTAATTTTATGCCTGAGACGCTCATATATTTACCCCCTTTCCCGAAAAAGGAAAAGAAAGGGATTGTTAAAGAAGAAAATAATCAATTCCCTATACTTATTGTATCAATAATTCCGGCATTTGTCAAAACAATATTGATATTTTTTATTTTATTTTTTTATTTACCTTTTTCAATAATTTTATGGTATAATTTGTTTAATCAATATTGATTAAATTTCTTTGCAAGCAAAAGGTAATTTATGAAAAAAAGGTTCATGTTATATCTTTTCATAACGATAGCCTTGACATCTTCTATAATAACCGTCTTCATAGGCGCTTATTCAAAATCCGTCATATCGGAAAACCTTGAAAATATTAAAAACGACACGGCGCTCAGGCTGGAAAATCAATTCATCATATACGATAATTTTTTGCTCATGATCGAAAGCGAGCTCAAACAAAAAGCCAAAAAAGCCCTTCTCAATTTGTCATCCGCGTTTTCCACGTATGAATCCACGCAAAAGCCTTCCACTGAAGATTTAAAAATTCTCGCGGCCGCCAACGGCGTGGACGAAATATATTTCATTAACAAGAGCGGTCTTATCTACAATACATCCTTTAAAACCGACCTCAATTTAAATTTAATGGCTATAACCAATTTCGCTCCTTTTTTATTAAGCATTTTCCAGAAAAACGAAGTCGTGTTTCACCGCCTTTCAAATTCAACTCTTACGGGCGTGATAAATCTTTACGGTTATTATTACCCAAAAGACCGCGACTATGCCATTGAAGTATCATTAAACGTCAACGATTATCTCAACAAAATCTCTCCGAATTTCTGGCAGAAGGTCATTAAAAATATATTTCACAGCCAGTTGAAGTATGTTTCTTACTTAAAGCAAATCGATATTTATGCAATAAGCGATAAAAAAATCTGGTCTTTCATAAACGAAGGCAAGACGGTAACGCTGAATCCGGAAATGCTTGAAAAAATTTTCAAAGAAAAAGAAGTAAAACTCGCTCACGAAAATTTTTTGACCGTTTATAAACCGATTTCATTTGAAAATAAGGATAATTCCTGGTCGCCATCGCAGGTAATACTGGAGATGAACTTCGACTACGGAGCTATAGACAAGTTCGAAACGCAGGTAATTTTTTATTCATCAATAGTCTGCATAGTCATAATATTTCTTTCTTTCTTAATATCGTCTAAAATACTCAACAATTATATAATTAAGAGGATCATAAATATCAACGATGCGTTAAAAGAGGTTACCGAAGGAAATTATTCCATAGTCATCAAAGACGAAGGCGACGATGAAATAACAGAAATCACTTCCAACGTCAACAATATGAGCGCCACTATATTCAAGCACGTGAGTTCTCTTGAAGATCTCATGCCAATATGCGCTTCATGCAAAAAGATACGCGACGATAAGGGCTACTGGGAGCAGGTGGAAAGCTATTTCACCCGGCGCTCCGGAATCAGATTTTCCCATGGAATGTGCCCGGAATGCACCAAAAAATACTATCCTGAATATTACAACAAAAAAATGGCCGCCGCCCAAAAAGATGAGGGAACCAATCCTTTAGTGTAACGCTGATTTATAAGGGTCATATTATTTTTAAATCCCGTCTCAAAAAAAAACAAAAATATCTTTTAAAAAAAATAAAATTATGATATAATTTGGATCCATAATAATTACCAAAAATTCTAAGGAGATAAAAATGAAAGAAGGCAAAATCGTTCAAATTATCGGCCCGACACTTGACGTCGAGTTCGATGAAGACCATCTGCCGGAAATTTATAACGCGATCGAAGTCCCGTATGAAGCTGAAAAAACCGTTATCACGGTCGAAGTCGCTTCGCATCTGGGCAACAATCAGGTCCGCTGCATCTCGATGCAGTCAACCGACGGCCTGCGCCGCGGCATGAAAGCCATAGACACCGGAAGGCCTATTGCGGTTCCGGTAGGCGAAGAAACCCTCGGACGCGTTTTTAATCTTCTCGGAAAGCCTATCGACGAAGGCGCGCCAATTAAAACGACCGAAAAAATGCCTATACACAGATCAGCTCCCACGCTCAAAGAGCAGGGCTCCTCTATAGAAATATTCGAAACGGGCCTTAAAGTAATCGACCTTCTCGCCCCATACATGAAAGGCGGAAAAGTAGGTCTTTTCGGAGGCGCAGGCGTCGGTAAAACAGTTTTGATACAGGAACTCATCCATAACGTCGCGCAGGAGCACGGCGGCGTTTCGGTATTCTGCGGAGTCGGCGAGCGCACCCGCGAAGGAAACGATCTCTGGCTCGAAATGAAGGAATCCGGCGTTATAAATAAAACCTGCATGGTTTTCGGCCAGATGAACGAGCCGCCGGGCGCGCGCCTTCGCGTAGCTCTTTCGGGGCTCACCATGGCCGAACATTTCCGCGACCAGAAAAATCAGGACGTTCTTTTATTCATAGACAACATATTCCGCTTCACGCAGGCCGGCTCCGAAGTTTCGGCGCTGCTCGGCCGTATGCCTTCGGCGGTCGGTTATCAGCCTACGCTCAGCACGGAAATGGGCGATCTGCAGGAACGAATCACCTCTACCAGACAGGGCTCCATCACATCGGTTCAGGCAATATACGTTCCCGCCGACGATCTCACCGATCCCGCTCCGGCCACTGCGTTTTCGCATCTCGACGCCACCACGGTACTTTCGCGTCAGATAGTCGAGCTCGGCATCTATCCGGCGGTAGATCCTCTCGCGTCCACGTCCAAGCTGCTCGACCCCAATATAGTCGGCGAAGAGCACTACAAAATAGCCCGCCAGGTTCAATCCATACTCCAGAAGTATAAAGACCTCCGCGACATCATCGCGATACTCGGCATAGACGAACTTTCCGACGAAGACAAACAGGCGGTAGCCCGCGCCCGCAGAATCCAGAAGTTCCTCTCGCAGCCAAACTTCGTCGCCGAACAGTTCACCGGGTTCAAAGGCCGTTACGTCAAAGTAAAAGACACCATCCGCTCTTTCAGCGAAATAGTCGAAGGCAAATACGATCACATACCCGAACAGTGTTTCTTCATGTGCGGCGCCATCGACGACGTTTTAGAAAATTACGAACAGTACCAGAAGCAAAATCAATAAGGGAAGGTATCAGCTATGCCCCCCAAATATAAATTCGAAATCGTGACCATGGATTCCCTCGTCTTTTCCGCCGAAGACGTCGAATCGGTTATAATGCCTGCGGCGAAAGGTTATCTCGGCGTACTGCAGGGGCACACGCCATATATAACGCAGCTGTCTTCGGGCGACGTTTCAATAAAAAAAGACGCCGCTTCGCTTGTCAACGACGCGGAATGGTTTGTCAGCGGAGGGTTCGCCAAAATACTCCCCGGCTCTGTCACCATCTTCGCCGATAAAGTAGAAGACAAGCGCGCCCGCAAAGAAGAAAAGCATACTCAAAAATAAGCAAAAAAATAAATAGTTTAAAAAGCCGTCTGTTCAACAAAAATCAGGCGGCTTTTTTTTATTCGGTTAAACCTTCAGCGATATAAAATATTGTAAATTATAGTTCAATTACGATTTTTTACCGCCGCCGTTTTCGATGATTTTTTTTATGGCTTCGATTTCCTTAAGCAGCGATACATTGGCCTCTTCACGGTTTTTCAGATTTTCCCTTCTGAGATGCTCTATGGCGTCGGTAAGCTGGTCGTTAGCGAGTTTCCTGTTTTTTGCGTTTTCATGCCTGAAATTATGAAGCTCCGCCTGCATCGCGTCGAGCATTTTTTCAAGGGTGAGCGTATTATCCGAAGTCATTTCGTCAACGAAAACGGCATTGGCTATGGACAGCCCCAGTATGCCGCCTATGACCACCGCTATCATAAAATAAATCCTTACGGCGATAGCCGCCCCGGCGCTGGTCGCGGCCCGGGCCGCGATCTCGTCCGGAACGCTGTACCAGCCTTCTATCGTAAAAACCTTGAACATCGTATAGGCTGAAATCAGCGGATTGGCGAAATATTCCGGCGCCACCGACGCGAACAGGATAGTCGCGCCCATCGAAAAAATTATATTGAGCAGCAGCAGCGCGAGAAAAACGGCGATCGAAGCTTTGAGCGCCCGCTTTACGCCAAGCCATATCTTCGGCCCGTCGGGCACGAATCGAAGCAGCTTGAAAAACCTGGCAAGGCGCCCCAGCCGCAATATCAAAATGGCGGAAAATATTTTAACGTCGAAAAAAGGCTCCAGCAAAGTCGGCGTGCTGGTTATGACCACGAAGAAGTCGAAACGGTTCCAGTTATTGTCCCAGTATTCTTCGCTGTCTAAATACATCATTTTAAGAACCGCTTCGATTATAAAATATATAACGCAGCAGTAATCTATCCATATCAGCCTGCCCGAAGTGACGGCCGAAACGTCCGGAAAGGCGTCGAGAAACATAACGGCCGCGTTAAGCATTATAACGCTTATTACCGTTTTTTCGGAAATGATAAAATTGACGATTTTGCTTTCGATGGTTTTCATAACAGCATGATTTTAAATTATATTTTATAAGGAGTCAATCAATTTTTCGAATTCGGCGATATTTTTAAAGAGGCGCGCATTTTTTTTGATTTTTTCCAGATACGCAGAAGCGGCGCCGCCGGTGTAATCGAGTTCGCTGAAATCCCTGCCTGCGCAAATTATATTGCGCCCGCCGGCGCACGAAAGCTCGTCGGCGAATTTCAAATTGGCGAGATTGCCGGCGCCGATAGGGAAATCGCACACAATCACGGCCGAGCTCGCTTTAATATATTCTAAATTTTTCATATAGTTTTCTTCGCTTATGGGCCTGTAAGGCTCTTCTTCGACCATCGCAACGGAGTTAGCCCGGCAGAAACGCCAGTCCGAGTCGCCCGCGTTTAAAACCCCGCAGCTGACTATGAAATTGCGTTCGATAAGCATGGCGATAATTTTTTCGCCCGAACCGCCGCCGCATATGACATGAACCCTGCCGCGCGGCTCTCCCGGGCCGGGACGGGTCTGCAAAAAACCCGAAGCTCCGAAAAAAACCGAGCCGAGCGTCCTGTAATTGAGCACTTCGAGCGGAGGGCCCTGCTTGAGTATCCGCCCGTCGTTTATGAGAATTATTTCTCCGCAGTAGTAAGCCGCCAGGTTCAGGTCGTGTAAAATAGCCGCCACGGTGATGCCTCTTTCAGCGTGTTCTTTCTTTAAAATTTCAAAAAAGGCCTGCTGGTTTTTATAGTCCAGATATGAGACGGGCTCGTCAAGAAGAAGGACGCGCGGCTTTCTGAGAAGCGCGAAAACGAGCTGCACCAGGCGGGCTTCGCCGCCCGACATCGAGGCGATGCTCCTGTCTTTCAAATATGAAATATTCAATTTTTCTAATATTTCATCTATTTCTTCGCCGCGCGTCTTGATAGGATCGGAGTTTGAAAGCTTTAAATATTCGTAAGCCGAAAGCCTGAGTCCGTCTTCGCTCTGCTGCGGAATATATGCGCGTTCGGCGGCGAGCTCCCGCGCGCTCAAAGAAGAAAGTTCGCGCCCGAAAAATTCGAGGCTGCCCGCGTATCCTTTTTTATAGCCGAGCATAATATCGAGAAGGGTGGATTTCCCGGCTCCGTTAGGCCCCACAATGGAAACGAAAGAGCCGGGTTCGATAACGAAATCGAGGCCGGCTATTATATTTTCATCTTCGCCTTCGAAACGGTATGCGAGCCCGGAGGCTCGAAACGCGGGCGGCATGGAGCCGGCGACATTTTTCTGAGTTTTATTATCCATTCGCCCGCTCGCCCGCCTTCCGCCGTCCGGCTAAAAGAAATATAAAAAACGGCGCGCCGACAAGGCTCGTAATGATGCCAATGGGGAAATTTATGGAATCGGCGGCGGTACGTGAAATCAGGTCGCAATATATAAGCATCGTGCCGCCCAGTATGAACGAAAAGGGCAGCAGGAGCCGGTGAGAATCGCCCACCATAATCCTTGCGGCGTGAGGCACTATGAGTCCGATAAAGCCTATAATACCTGTCTGTGAGACGATAAGCGCGCACATCAGCGACGCTATAACCAGAAATTTTATCTTATAATAGTCCTGGTCCACGCCAATTGAAAATACGGTCTTTTCGTTGATCCTTAAAAGGTCGAGTATATGCGAATATTTTAATATATAACACGCGGCGAAGATAACGAATAAATATGTATAGATGATCTGATCGGCGTATCTCACGTCGAGAGAGCCCATAAGCCAGAAAAAAATATTCTGCATATCTTTAGAAAGGTACATGACCACCGTTAAAAAACTTGAAAAAAAGCTGTTAAGGGCTATTCCGGTAAGTATTAAATTATAGCTCGAAAACTTGCGCGCGTAGGAGATCGCCATTACCGCCCCCACCGACAATATCGCGCCCGTAAAAGCGAAGGCCGAAATCGCCAGCGAAGAATGGAACTTCATGGTTATCGCCAGCGCCGAAAACAGCGCCGCGCCGGCCGAGATCCCGAGCATGAAAGGGTCGGCCAGGTAATTTTTGAGCGACGACTGATACACCACTCCCGAAAAAGCGAGGCCCGCGCCGGCGATAAAAGCCGCCGCTATCCTTAGGACGCGCATCTTTAAAATCGCGTGATAACGGCCGTCGGCAAGGCTTCTAAGCATGAGAAAATCGGCGATCTCGCCCGGCGGGATTGCGGCCTGGCCGAGTGAAAAAGAAAGCGCGACCCCCGCGGCGCCGAGCAAAAAAACCGTCATAAAACAAAAATATGGCTTGAAACGGATATCGGTCGTCATAACTTTTTCTTACGGTTACTCGGCGGGCGTTATCTCTTCGGCCTCGATCCTGCCGTCGGGATAAAGCCTGTTGTAAAGGTCCAGCACGGCCTCTATTACGCGGGGCCCCGGCCTGACGTAGATGTTGTAATCTATTTTAATAATATTGGAGTCTTTCACGGCGATCAGGTTTGAAAATCCTGGCCGCAGAGCTATTTCTTCGGTTTTAGCGTCATAGGCCGCCACGATGAACTCCGGATTGTTTTCGATTACCTTTTCAAGGCTGACCGAAAGATTGTCCAGATTCACTTCATTGAATATATTTACGCCCTGGGCGGCGTTAATAATCTGATTTATAAATGAAGCGCCGCCTACCGTCATGGGCGGATCGCCCCATATTTCAAAATATACCGAACGCACTATATTTTTTTGTTTTTTACGTATCAGCGACGAGAGGTTTTTCATTTTTTTTCTAAGCTGAGAGCTGTTCCTTGGCGCTTTAAGAAGCTCGGCCGCTTTGTCGATGGAATCGAAGATGCTCTCGATGGAGCCGAGGTCCAGGCTGACGTTCCTGACGCCGAACGAATTTAGTATCTCTTCTTCTTTGGCGCGCAGGCCCTTCATTGAAAAAACCACGTCGGGCTTAATTTCAAGCAATTTTTCGTAGTTGATGTTAAGATCGCCTATTTTCTGGACGCTTTTGGCCTCCTGCGGATAATCGCAAAGCGTGGTAACGCCTTTCACCGAAGACCCGGCGCCTATATAAAATAATATTTCAGTTACCGCCGGCGAACTCGATACTATTGATACGGGCCTGGTTTCGAAAGAAATAGCGTTTTCGGCGGCGCCCGAAAGGCCTTCGCTTTCGTTCTGAGCGAAAGCGGGCATGTAAAATATCCCGCTCAAAGCCAATAACGCCAGAACGGCGCGCCCCGTTTTTTTAAAAATACTCAACTTCTTCATTGATTCACCTTTTCTAATTTTATTACGTTAAATTTATAAATTTCGCAAGTTACAATATTTGCGTTACCGACATTCCGTCTTCGTAATTAAAAAAATAATTCCTGGCCGCTCCTTTCATTTCGAGCTCTTTAAGATACTCCAGGTAGCGGCGCAGCCCTTCTACTATGCTTTTGTGCCGCCCCAGGGTTTTTTCCGGCTCCAGCACTCCCTGAAAGTAGATGTCGTCGGAAAAAACGACCGCTCCCTTACTGAGAAACGGCAGAAAAGATTCCAGAATTTCACGGTACTGCCTTTTCATAGCGTCTATAAATAAAAAATCGACTCCGGCGAAAGTTGCCGCAGATTCTTTAAGGCGCTCCACGGCGTCTCCCGATACCACTTCGAGCACGCCGGCCTCTATGAACGGCGCCATATTTTTGCTTATCATTTCAAAACGGCGGGCGTCTTTTTCAAAAGCCGTCACACGCCCTTTGTTCCTGACGGCGGCGTTGACCAGATAACCCGTAGCGTAACCGTTGGCGCAGCCGACTTCCACGATATTTCTGGCGCCGGTAAGGCTGGCGAGCATTTCCAGGAACTTTCCGGTAGAAGGCGAAACGGAAGGTATGGACTCCCGGGCCGATTCCTCTCTGATCATATTTAACAGCGGCTCGCCGCATGTTTTAAAATCCATAAAAGCGTTAATCTCCGTTTAAAGTTTTTCAACGCTTTTGATTATATCCGAAGCGTCGATCTTATAAACTCTTCCGTCCAGCGTTCCGCAAATTACGAATTTGTCGGAATAAGTGACCGAAAAACAGCCGCCGATGGATGCTATGGGGAAAAAGCCGTAAACTTTCGAGTTGTTGTCTCCCCACATCCTGATTATCGCGAAAAGGTCTTCGCCGTTGACTGCGAAGATTAAATTATCGTTATACCTTACCGCATCGATGGCGTAAACGCACTTCAGCTTTTCGGAAGAGTTATACCTGTCGTATTTTTCAGTTTTTTTATCGTATCTGATAAGTTCGTAAGGTTCCTTTTCGCGGCGTTCGAACGAAAACCATACGCTGGCTGGCTCGTCGTATACGAACGCAGGCTGGTCCCTGAGAAGGTCGCGGTTGAATAACTTCTTTAAAATTTTAGGCCTGGCCTGCGCGCTGTCGTATTTGAAAGCGGCCGGATCGAAGGAAGGCATTTTATCGGTTATCACGCCGCTGTCGCGGGTAATAAGCATATAATTCAGGCCGAGCGAAACCGGCTGCTGATAAACTATAAGGCTCTGCAGCTGGCACTTTTTAACTCCGGCGAATTTTTCGTAAGGCACGGTGAACCATCTTGCGAGCTTGATATCGTAATAAAAAATCGCCTCGAAATTGGCGAGATAAAGCTTTTCTCCGTAATAGCAGATCGAATACCACGAGCTGTTTTCAAAAAGCTCGTCGATGCCGATATCGGTGGCTAGAGGCCCGGAAAGATCGATCATATAAACCGTAGAAGGCGTACCCACGAATAAAA
>JAKPTH010000317.1 GCA_029571125.1 bacterium | reverse complement strand
ATGGATTATTATAAAATGAAAAATATACAGTCTGATACCGAAATGCGTCAGTCCATAGCGGATAAAGTATAATACGGCCGGAATAAATAATATAGCCAAAGGCGGTACCCGATGGAAAAATTTATATTCCTGGTGATCGTGTTCATAGTGGTTACGGTGATCGAGTCTTTTTCGTCAAAAAAAGGCGACGGCTCGAAGTCTGAATTCGATATGGATCTGAGCGAGTTTGATTTTACCAAGGTAAAAAGCGTTCCCAAAAATATCGATCCTTTTACCTTGAATGAAATAAAACCCGATAATACATCCCAAAAACAATCTTTGTCGGAGATGGACCGCAGCGCGGAAAACGAAAAATATTTCGAAAATAAGTCTGTTTATATCGAGCAGCCTTCTTCGCAGGCCAGCACATATATAGAACAGCCTTCTTCGCAGTCCGATTCCTATATAACTAACGCCGAACAGCAGCCGGCTCAAGCAGACGACGCTTATAACGTAAACACTTCGGGCCAGATCGTAAAATCGAAAAAAGACCAGCTGGAAAAATCGAAGGCCAGCGTTTCTTTCGACGTTGATTCTCAGTACGCTCTCAATTCTTTAGGCCAGCTGGTTTCAAGCGGAGCCGTTGTGGATCAGAGCGCTGAGCGCATCGCCATAGAGCGCCGCGAATCCAGAAGCAGGAGAAGGGCATTGAAGAAAATGGATTCGAGCGTCAAAAGCAGTATGGGAGAATTCGCTCGGGTAGAGCAGACGGGCGACGAAGATAAGGGAAACGAAACTCTCGATATCCAAAATCTGTTCACCGGTCCTAACTTAAAAAAATCGATTTTAGCTTCAATTATACTTGACAAATCAAAATTTTCGAGTATAATTTAATGATCGAAATAAATTTCATATTTTTATAGCGTTTTTAATTAATGCCGGGCGTGATATCAGCAGATATCGCGCCGCCGGTATTATTTGTTTATTTAATCGGTTATCGGTGGATTATGGTAGAAGATAAAATATTCCAGCAGTTCGTCGTCAACGTTAAGAATAATAACGATATAGTGAGCACGATATCAAATTACGTGCCGGTCAAAAAAAGCGGAAAAAATTTTTTGACCAATTGTCCTTTTCATCTTGAAAAAACGCCGTCTTTCAATATTAATCCCGAGAAGCAATTTTTTTATTGTTTCGGCTGCCAGGCCGGCGGCGACGTAATAAAGTTCGTTTCGATGATGGAAAATATTTCCTATAAGGAAGCGTTAATTAAGCTCGCCGGCGTTCAGGGGATAGAACTTCCGGCGGGGCTCGCCGTAAATCTGGCTCCCGCCGAAACCGACAGATTTAAAATTATATATAACTTACTTGGCGAAGCGGGTCTTTATTTCTTCAAAGTCCTCGCAAGCGCGTCCAAAGAGGCTGAAACGGCTCGGAATTACCTTTATATGCGCGGGCTCCAAAATGAAGATATCGAGCAATATATGCTCGGTTATTCTTTCGCGTCGCCGGCCAAATTTCATGAAGCGGTCCTTAAATCAAAAAAATATACGGCTTCCGATCTGGAGCAGGCGGGGCTTATCGTAAAAACTGCCGACGGCATGTATTTCGACAGGTTTTTCGGGCGCATAGTATTTCCTATTTTTGACAGAAGCTCGCGTACTATCGGATTCGGCGGGCGCACCACGCAGCTCGAAGGCTCTCCGAAATATCTCAATTCGCCTGAAACGGCGGTTTATAAAAAAAATTCAGCGTTTTATGGCATCAACTTCGCTCATGATGCTATAATTAAAACGAAAGAAGTTATTTTAGTCGAAGGTTATTTCGATTTTATTTCGCTGCACAGAAACGGTATTCATAATGTGCTGGCCACTTGCGGAACGGCGCTTTCGCCGTACCACGTAAAATATATTGAAAACAATGTCAACAGGGTGGTTTTTTTATACGACATGGACGAAGCGGGAATAAGGGCCACTATGAAAAATTTCGAGCTTTTTTCAAAGCCCGGGCTTAATATATCGGTCGTTAAATTCGAAGGCGCAAAAGACGCCGATGAGTTCGTCAATAAATATGGCATTGAAAAAACTGGCGCGGCGCTTTCAAAGGCGGTTGCCTTTACCAAGTTTTTAGTGAATTACGCTTACGATAAATTCGGGCGCAGGGATATAGAATCTAAAACATCGATTATTAATTTTCTTACGCCCCACCTGCGTTCCATCGCGTCCGAGATCAGCCGTAATCAGTATATAACCCTTCTGGCGCAGGATTTGAATATATCCGAAGACGGCATTCGCGATATCGTTTTTAAGGGCATGAAAAATCCCGCATACGGCGGAGCCAATAAAGAAATCGATAATAAGCTGCTCCTTGTGCCTGAAGCAAATGTGAGGCGTAAAATAGAAATAGACATGCTGCACTCGCTGATTCAAAAAGTAGATTTTTTACCGGCATTTTTAGCAGGAATCAATGTCGAAACCATAAAAAGCCCCGAGCTTCTTGAAATGATCGAATTAATGCTGGGCGCCGACAATCTCAGCCTTACGCAAGACCTGCAGTCGCTTTATCTGCAAAGCGAGTACGCCCCTTTTTATAACAAACTGCTCGCGGTGGCTCTAGACGACGAAAACGCGGGTAAGTATTTTGAGGATTTAATAATCAAATATAATAATATAGTTAGAAAGGAACAGATCGATGAATTGAAATTAAGGATCAGGGAGGCCGAAACAGCAGGTGATATCGAAACGTCGAAACAATTATTGCAAAAAGTGTCGATGCTTCAAAAAGATAACGTTTAACAACATTTACAAAATATTTTAATTCCGTTAACGGATATAACTAACCAATTAGCCTGAATTTTTCAGCTTATAAGCAGAGGTTGGAGGTTTTATAGTAATTATGTATCTTAACAAGAATAACGAGTCGGAAAACAAAAGCGCGTCAGCTTTGAATTCATCGAATTCAGTAATCTTAAATATTCCGTCTTTGATAAAGCTCAATATGGAATCCAAGTCCGATAAAAATTACGCTAAACGCCCGAAAGGCCCGCAAATTATTTTAAAGAGTACGTTAAAAGAAATAGAAAATATTAAACCGGCGTCTGAAAAAAAATCCGCGAGTCCCGCCGGTTCAGGTTTTAAAGCCGTCAGCAAAACGCCCGCGCATCATGCCGAGCCGGTAACCAGAAAACTCGAAGACGGCGTAGCCGGGTCAAAAACAAAAGATTTAAAAGACGGCCTGGTAAATTTCATAAATTGCCTTGTCAAGCTCGAATTAAAAATTGCCGAAGTGACCTCGGGCATAAAGTTTGACGCTCAAAAAACGGCGCCAGTAACGGAAAAGAAAATAAAAGCGGCCGAAGAGCCCATAGTGCCGCTCAGCTTTGACTTGATCGAAAAAGAGATCCAGAAAAGACTTTCGACGACCCTTCAGCCGATAATTACGGAGCTTATAAAAAAAGCCCTCGCCAACAGCAGCATTTCCTATCAGGAAATCGAGTCTAAACTGCCGCAAACTTCTACCATAGATGAAATGGAAGAAGTCATTTCCATTATCATGGAATCTAAAATCGAGCTTACCGATGACGATGAAGATAAATATGCTTCGCAGGACAGCCTTCTGGAAGAAATTAAAAAATTCGACGAATACCAGGCTAATTTCGAAGGCGACGATTCGGTGCTCGATTCGGTCAAGATGTATCTCAGGGGCATAGGCGAAGTGCCGCTTTTAAATACCGACGAAGAAGTCGAACTCGCAAAGAGAATCGAACAGAGCGACGAAGAAGCTGCCATAAAGCTTATAGAAGCCAATCTGCGTCTCGTGGTGTCGGTGGCTAAAAAGTACAAAAAACGCGGGCTGCTCTTTCTGGATCTTATCCAGGAAGGCAATCAGGGCCTTATAAGAGCCGTCAAAAAATTTAAATATAAAAAGGGTTTTAAATTTTCCACATATGCCATATGGTGGATACGTCAGGCTATAACCCGTGCTATAGCCGATCAGGCTCGCACGGTAAGAATTCCGGTTCACATGGTGGAAATAATAAACCGCCTCAGGAAGATAGCGCGCCAGCTTTCGCAGGAGCTGGGCCGCGAGCCAACCCACGACGAGATCGCGGAACGTTTGAAAATGCCTGTGGAAAAGGTTAAGAAGATATTCAAGATATCGCTCGAGCCGGTTTCTCTGGAAACGCCTATAGGCGAAGAAGACGAAAGCCATCTCGGAGATTTTATCGAAGATAAAAACGCAGTGTCGCCGGTCGAATCTGCTTCGTATCTCATGCTCAAAGAGCAGATAAACGACGTATTAAAAACCCTCACCGAACGCGAAGACAAAGTAATAAAATACCGTTTCGGCCTGATAGACGGTTGCCCGCGTACGCTCGAAGAAGTCGGAAGAATTTTCGGAGTGACGCGCGAGCGCATAAGGCAGATAGAAGCTAAAGCACTGCGCAAACTCAAGCATCCTTCACGCTCCAAAAAATTGAAGGAATTTTACGCCGAATAATGAAGGGATATAACAATATAATAATATAGCGATATACTAATATAAATTTTAAAGTTGAGGCGGGTCAGCCCGCCGGATTTAAAGTAAACACAAAAAACAGAGGATGGGTATGGCCCTTCCTCTGTTTTTTATACGGCACCCTTTTTAAACAAGTTCCTTTGAATTTTAGTGGGTAGTTTGGCGGCGGCGGCCATATAATTTTTTTCGCGGACTCATTCAAAAATATATCAGGGAGTTTCGCCACTCATGTTCATATTACTCGCCCGAGCAAGGCGGAACTCAAAATTTTGTCCGGCCCACTGCTACAAAGATTAGTAGTTAGTCTTTAGATGTTAGTTATTAGTGTTTTTTTGAATTTAATATTTTATTATAATTTTGCTACGAAAAATCACGATAAAATTAAAAATAATTAGTATTAACTCGATTTAGATTAATAATTTAATAATTTAGCTTTAAATGTTCTAAAATGATGTAAAAGTACTGTTGAAATAATTATTAGATTGTAGTATAATTATATTACTTTTGAAAACGCGTTAATAAGAGGGCCCATAGCTCAGTTGGTAGAGCTACCGGCTCATAACCGGTAGGTCACAGGTTCAAGTCCTGTTGGGCCCACCAACATTAAGCCGGATAAGCCAATTATTAGCTTATTACTGATTAGCGCAAAGCAAAATACAAACGCCCCCTTCGTCTAGCGGCCTAGGACATCGCCCTTTCAAGGCGGCGGCGCGGGTCCGAATCCCGCAGGGGGCGCTACTAAAAACCTCGCAGAAATGCGGGGTTTTTTACTTTTCGGGATGTATCGTTGATGAATATTCTTTTATTTCGCCTATCCTTAAATTCATCAGTCGGTGACTGTCGAATTAGGGGTTGAAAGTGATTTGAAAATTAAGAAATATTAGTAAAAGCCCGTTTTGAAAAGGACTATAGAATCTTTTTCAAAGCGGGCTTTTGCATATTCTGCTTTTAGAATATATTTTTCTACTTCAGGTTATTTTTAGGCGTAAAATGCGGACAGCTTTTGCCAAGCGATTGAAAGACTTCGTAAGCCGGCATTTTTTTTGAAATGATCCCCCAGAGCTTGCAGCCGTGAGGAAATTTGACATCCCAGGTCACTTTATAATTAATGCATTTAACGCAGTTAATGATTTCAGGCATTTTGTTCGCTTCACTTAACGTACGTTGCGATCGCGTTATAAATGTCATCCGGCTTGAACGGTTTGACTATCGAGCCATTCATGCCTGCTTTAAGGCATGAATTTACGGCGTCGGCCGAACCGTCGCCGCTGATAGATAAAATAGGCATCTGCCGCCCGGATTCGCGGATTCTGCGAGCGACTTCTATTCCGTTTAACTCGGGTATCTGGATATCTAGCAGTATAAGGTCCGGATCTTTTGTCAGGGCCAGGTTTAATGCGGATTTGCCGTCCGCGGCGTCGATCGTTTCGTAAGAACGAGCTTCCAGTATTGTTTTTATAAGCGTGAGATTGAACAGATTGTCTTCGATTACGAGTATTTTAAGATGCTTTTCGCTTTTAGAAGCGGTTTCCTGAATTAAAGCCTGCTCGGAGGAGCCGGCGAAAGTTTTTTCTAATTTCCGGCCTCTTTTCATTTTTATTTCAAACGAAAAGGATGTTTTTCTTATGGTTTCGCCTTCAGATACGGCGCTTTCGACTTTTATCGACGAACCGCCGAGAAGGCGTACGAGCCTGTCCGCAATTACAAGGCCGAGGCCGATTCCGCCATAGGTTCTTTCGGTTTGAGAGCTTGCCTGTTTATAAGGTTTGAAAATACGGGTTATTTCTTCTGGAGTAAGGCCCGGCCCGGTATCGGTTACTTTGAATAATATGTCGGAATGCGTATCGTCTCTGGCAAGTTCTTTGCATTCTATCGTTACGCCGCCGCTGGAGGTGAATTTAATTGAATTGCTGACAAGATTTATTAATATTTGCTTGATTCTCAGGGAATCCGAGATAAACATTTCTTTAAAATCGCCGCTCATCAAGTAATCGAACTTTAGTCCTTTTTTTGAAGCGAGAAAACGGTATGAGCTTATTACTTCGGAAACCATCTGAGATAAATTAAATTCAATATTTTCAACCGTTAAAGTTTCTGTTTCTATCTTTGAAAAATCCAGGACCTTATTTATAAGCGCCAGAAGATGTGTTGAATTGGATAGTATGGGTTCGAGCGATAAACGCTGCTGCTCGGTGAGCAGTTCGTCGTCTTTAAGCAATTCGGCATATCCTATTATGCTGCAGAGAGGATTTCTTATTTCATGGCTTAAATCAGCCATGAAAGCATTTTTAATACGGTCTGATTCAGCGGCGCGTAAATTGGCTATTTCCAGTTTGCTTTTTATTTCTTTAAGCTGGTTGAATACCGTTTTAAAGTAATGCACCAGAAAAACAAGAACTATGTTGGTGGCGAGTCCAAAATATAAAATCGGATTTTTTTCGAAAAGAATTGAAAGCGACGGCTTGCCGAATAAGTAAAGAAGCGTGGTATGAGTGGAAGTGAAAACGATAATGCTTGATAAACCGGCGGTTTTGCCGTGGAACCATGTGATGTAAGCGGTGAATAAAACCGTGACAGGCAGGGAATCGACTCCGAATGAATCGAAAAATACGATAAATGCGAAAAAGTAAAGTACGATAATGATTAACGGCGCCAAATGAACCGAAATAAATTTAAGCATATTTACATTAAAGATTTTTAACATAACAGCAAATTATATTATATATCCTAAGAAAATTCAAGGAATTTGTCAGAATTTTTAAAGAAATTTATCAGAAATATTTAAGTAATGAAATGCGTGGAATGAATAAAGCGTATGATAACCATTTTTTATCATACGCTTTATATTAAAAATATTATTTGCTTTGCGGTTATTTAACCGGTTGCGGCGCCTGCATTTGAGGTCCCTGATAGCCCGGAGGAAGCGGCGGGAGAAAGTTGAAATAAAGTTCGTATTTTTTGCCGTTATAGTTGGCAGTGCCGGAAAGTACGCAAATTTTCCTGCCGCCGTCGATAAATTTCGTAATTATTTTAGCGTCCACTTCGTTTTTGGATGAAGCGCTTTCAGATTCTTTTTCGGCGCTTTTACCTGGAATTTTAGGCATGGATCCGGCTTCTGCCACATCGGATATTATCTTTGCCTTGAAAGATTTAACTTTAGGAACTATCCCTTCGGGTTTAGAGGGATCGTAGTTGGCGTTATCGCTTTTTTCGATTTTAAGGTTAGTTAAAATAAGCCTTTGAGGACCTATGAAGAGCATGCCTTCTGGAGTGCGGAACGGACCGTTGGCGGGCACCGCCGAAGGGTCCAGAATTACTACGATAGTGGATAATTCAAAATTATTGGAAGACTCGATGGCATAACCCATAAAAGATTCGTTTGCGGGCATCGGCATGGGCTGGTGCCCGGCCGGCGGAGCGGACGGTTTGGAGAATGAAATCTGTGCGAAGGCATCGCGGCAGCCGAACGATAAGATTATGATAAGTGTTAAAAATAAAACGGTTGGCCTTTTTGACATATTAAGCGCCTCCTTAAGTGCTTTTATTTATTGATTAAATGCAAATAGCATATTATACTTACGCTTTAAATTTTAGCATAAATTTCT
>JAKPTH010000315.1 GCA_029571125.1 bacterium | reverse complement strand
TGACTTCCAAGGTAGTGGTTACCGAAATCATAAGCGGCGCTAACTCTTCGAATCCGTTCGGCCTGATCCGTCCATTCGAAATAGACCGCACTAAAGAGCTCAAGCTGAAAGGCGATATGATGCTTCCCGCGAGCGGAACTTACAGCTTGAAATATTTCAAAGCCGCAGTTGACGCTTCGGCTCAGGGATCATTCGTTGAAATAG
The DNA here is from genome assembly GCA_029571125.1 of bacterium. GTDB lineage: Bacteria > Muiribacteriota > UBA9980 > UBA9980 > UBA9980 > UBA9980. The sequence continues at coordinate 3,478 of JAKPTH010000315.1, read as the reverse complement.
TCAAATCAGGCTCGGCTTCCTGGACTAATTACGAAATAACCATAGCGGCCGCTTCGCTTCCTTCGGTTGAAAACATAGCGGACTACAAGGCCACTTCGCTCGTTATCTGGGATGACGCCGCAAACAGGCCTGCATCCAGCCAGATGCTCGTACTGTTCAGGGGCGCGGCGGTTCCGGTAACTACCATGGCAATCGATATGGTGGACAGGCAGCCCGCTTCTAACGTGATAACCCTTCTTCCGCCGGCCGACGGCGCGGGAACGGTAACCAGATTCGATATCGCTGGTAAAAACCTTAAGCACCCCAACAAAATGCGCGCTGATTTGATGTTCTTCATAAACAATGCTATCGAAGTTGTTCCTATAGCGTTTAACGATTCCGCCAACTGGGGAAATGAAACCATATCGGTGGCTCTCGACTGGGCGAAGCTTGCCGGCAAAACCAATTTCGGCGCGGTCCTGGTAATATTCGACGAAATCCAGCGCATCGAAGTTACGGCCAGAATAAAGGTAAGATTCAGTTCAGGCGTTATTCCTCAGCCTGGTTTCGTAAGAATAATCAAGGGCATAAACAATATAACTTCAGAAGTTAAGCTTTACGACGATTCCTGGGGCGCAACGCCTCCGGCGGGCGCGCTTCCGAGCGACGTCAATATAGTATACAACACGGTTCCCATGATACACTTAACCGGCGACAGTTTCGGCGTTTACCTTCAGGGCGCTCAGATAAAATTCAGAACGGCGCTCAGGGAGTATATGTTCCCCGTAAAACAGCTTGACTGGCTCGATAAGAGCGTTCATGCGGCCGTAGACGCTTCACTCGCGGTTGAAATATCCGATAAAACCGGCATACTTTCGATAGTAGACGTGGCCGGCGCTATAATATCCAACAGGCTTTACGTAAGGTTCGTTCAGCCGCTCACTCCTCAGCCGGTTAATTTCGCGCTGATATCGCCTTCTTTCGCCGCTAACGGCACGATACCCGTTGAATTTACGGGAATCGGCGCCAACGTATCGCCGGAACTTCGCTGGACGGGCGCTCCCGCCGGCACGGTAAGTTTCGCTCTGGTATGCGAAGATCCTACTCACGATGCGGCCAATCCGTATTTGCACTGGGTATTATACGACATACCGGCTTCTTTCACCGGCCTTCAGAGGGCCGTTCCGCAGGGCGCCACGGTTACGCTCAACAATGTAACCATGAAGCAGCTTGCGACGTATGCGGAAAAAGTGGGCTATGACGGCCCGAATCCGCCTACCGGCGAAATCCATGTTTATAACTTCAAGCTTTACGCTTTAAAATCGGCTCCCGGCCCGCTTGTTAACGGCATAGTTGCTCTCAGGGCTTTCATAAACAATAACGTTATAGGCGCTCCGGCGGTCTTAAACGGCAAATTCGTCATAAACAGCGTGGTTCCTCCCGTTACCGGCGCGAAATACTTCAAGCTTAAAACGGCTCCTACGGCCGTTCCGGCAGCTCCGGCGTTTCAGACGGCATCGCCTTCCACGGTAGTTTTTGACGCAACCCTTCATAACGTTAAGGTTTACGATCAGCTCAGCGGAATAGTATATCCGGCGACGGGCGATCCTTCTAATCCTGCCGGTTATATGAGCCAGATACCTATCGACGGTACGCCTAAAATAATAGTTCTTGAAATTACGGAAAAGGCTACCGGCAATACTATGGCGCGTAATATAGTAGGCAAATGCCCGCTTATAGAAGAATTACCGGCTGAAGTAAAAGCGCTTGAACTTCAGAACCCGCCGATCGACATTAAAACGACAATGTCATCGATGCTCGCGTTTGAAAAGCTCGGCAATAACGTTCCTAATCTTCCGGCGTTCGATTTTGCGAGCATGACTCCCGACGCTAACGGCGTGGTAGCTAAAGTAATGCAATCTACCGACACCACAGCGTTTATGAGCGAACTTCAGAAGGCCGTGGGCGGCTCCGGCGTAATCGATAATATAATACTTGCAAGACAGGGCGTTAAAGAAGCTCAGGCCGGCGTTACGCAGATCCGTCAGGCCATACAGAACTATCCTATGATGCCTGAAACCATGAAATTAGGTCTCGAGGCGGGCGCCAGAATGATTGAAGGCAGCATGGCGGACATCAAAGCAGCGCTTAATATGGTTCCGGCGACGAATATTCCGAACCCTGCCGCTACTACTGAATTACTTAAAGCTTACGTCAAGCTGCTGAATGAAATTCCTAAAATAGTAGCTCATTTCCAGAGTCTTGGAATAAATAATACGACCATGTTCAGTACTGTTCCGCAGAGCATAACGCTTCCCGGAGCGAGCGGTAATGTGACTATAAATAAAGATACGCTTATTACCGACATCAGCAATATCGTGAAAAACATACCTTCACAGCCGGCCGGAGCGGTTACTCTGAAATAATAAAAATAAGAAATAAAAATAGATAATTGATTTATAAACGGGAGTGAATTTATCACTCCCGTTTTTTATTTAAAATAAGTTGACAGTTAGTATTAATTTTTTTATACTATACAAAAGTTAAAATAATAAGCGGTAAAAAGGGGTAAAAAAATGTTAAATGGAAGCATTATTTTTGAATATATCAAGCAATTATATTTTTTTGATATAGTTATTCTAATTTCAATTTCAATAGTTAGTATATTTTTTTTAATGTATTTCATTGTTTTTATAAAAAAGTTGCTTACGATTCCAGTTACAGTCAATAAAATTAATAATAATGTTATTGAAATAGTATCGAGAGTCACTAAAATTGAAAGCGACATTAAAGACTTATATAGAACTGCGAGTTCGATTGAATCTCTGAAAGGCGCGCTGGTGGAAATAGCTGAAATAAATAAAAATACGGTTTCAGGTTCCCGGCAAATTATTGAACAATTAATAAATATCAACAAAAATTTGGAAAAAATAGACGGTAAAAACATAAAAAGTTAATAAAATGAGCCAGATTACGTTATTTGTAATTTAGCTTATACGGCGTTATTGCTAAAGTAATGCAATCTACCGACACCACCGCATTTATGAGCGAACTTCAGAAGGCCGTGGGCGGCTCCGGCGTAATCGATAATATAATGCTCGCAAGACAGGGCGTTAAAGAAGCGCAGGCAATAGTTAATCAGTTAAGGTCTATGGCCAGCAGCATACCCGTTGACATATACATGGGTTTTCCGATACCTGAACCGCAAAATAGCCAAAATAAAGCGGCAAAACAGGGAATATTGGACAGCGTTATCATGATTGAGAATTGTATGGTTGGTATAAAAAGAGCGCTTAATTTAGTTCCGACCAGTAATATACCAAAACCTGCGGCAGCAAGTGAATTGTTAAAAGCGTACGTTAATCTTTTAAATGAAATCCCAAAAATTCAGGATCAATTTAACAAAGTATCAAGTTATGGTATATCAATGCCATCTGATTTTTTTAAAGCGATTCCGCAATCTATAACATTACCTGGCGCTAATGGAACAGTAAACATA
>JAKPTH010000285.1 GCA_029571125.1 bacterium | reverse complement strand
AAACGTTCATCCTGAAACGGCCCACGCCTTCTATGGTGTAGCACGCGTCGACTTCTTCGCTGTTTTCGCACTGTTCGCGCTGCTGGGGCGAAAGTATCTGGTAAAGCATTTTTTTCATGGTTTCGGCCGGGATAGTCTTGAATTTTATCGGCTTTAGATTGCCGTGAACGCGAAGGACCGGCGGCACGTTATAGCTTAAGTGAAGGTCGGAGCCACCCGAATTTACGAGAGCGCGTAAAAAAACGTTTATGGCCGGTTCGTTGGGAACTCTCTGCTCCTGAGGCACCAGATCGGTTAAATCGATCAGGTAGGGATTGTCCGGGTCGCTGAGCATGCCGAAAACCTTGGCACCTGCCGGCTGGGATTTTGGCGTTTCGAACGATGAAAAGTCTGGTCTGGCCTGTTGGTTTGGCGCTTCCTGCGATTCGTTTAAAAATTCTGAACCCATTTTTTTCAACTAGCTCCTTATATGTTTTTGGTAGTGTTGGTCATGCTTTAAATTTTAATTATGCGCTTATATTTTACATTAAAAACGGCACAAATTCAAGCATTAATTTTTTTGGAGCATTCATGCTTTTTAAATTATATTAAATTAAAATTTTACCGATTAATATAATGGAATTTTATTTTTTGAACGGAGAAAATCATGGTTTATTTATTTCTTGCGGTACTCGGAATTGCGGTGGGCGCCTTGAGCGGCTTGTTCGGTATCGGAGGCGGGATACTCGTGCTTCCGTCTCTTGTTTTCATCTGCGGTTTCACTCAAAAAACCGCCACGGGCACCACGCTTGCAATGCTTCTTCCGCCGATAGGCATTCTCGCTTTCTGGGAGTATTATAAAAACGGCTATGTGAATATTCCGGCCGCCGTGATACTCGTGGTAGGCTTTCTTGCCGGAAGCAGCGCAGGAGCCAGGCACGCCATACTCATGAACGAGATTTTGCTTAAGCGCGGCTTTGGAATCCTGCTGATAACCATCGGTATAATATACATATACCAGGCGGGAAAATAGCCGTTATTATTTACCGAAAAACGCTGTTGAAGTCGTGAAAACAAACTTAACTATAATTTTATATTGTCGTAAAGGAAATGATGAAAAAATCCAAAAGCAGCCCGGCTGAATTAAAAAATCCGGAAAGAGAAGTTAAAAATTTTTCGGTGGCTTCAATAGGCTTCGGCAGCATGGCCGGAGCCATATGCAACAACCTTCGCGATTCCGATATAAGCATTTGCGTCGGTGCCCGCAACGCCGGTTCGGCGTCTATAAAAAAGGCCGTTGCGGAAGGTTTTGATACTTACTCCATAAAAAAAGCCGTTAAAATGAGCGATTTCGTCCTGCTGGCGATACCGGATCTTCAGATCCGTAAGTTTTTTGATGATAACGCCCATGAAATGTTCGAAGGAAAATGCATTATTTTATGTCACGGGCTTTCTTTTTTTTATCATCCGCTTTCCTTTCCAAAAAATTGCGATATAATTTTGATTTCGCCTAACGCTATAGCGAACAAGCTCAGGGAAAATTACGTTCAGAAAAAAAGCGATTACGCTCTTTGCGCGGTTTTAAGGGACCGTTCAAAAAAAGCTTCTAAAATGTTGAAATATATCTGCGCCGGCCTCGGAATACCCGCGCATAAAACTATAATTTCCAGGCTTAAAGACGAAGTGTTTTCTGACCTTTTTGCCGAGCAATCGCTGCTTGTCGGAGGTATTCTTGCCATAATACTCAGCTCTTTTGAAACTATGTGCGAAGCCGGGCTTTCGGAAGAAGCCGCTTACCTGTCGACTTTTCATGAAATAAAATATATAGTCGAATCTATCAGCGAGCTGGGCATAAAAGACTTTCTCGCCAAAGTTTCCGACGTCGCAAGGGTGGGCTCCATAGAAGCCTTTTTCGAATCGGGCCTCAAAGACAGGATTAAGGAAGAATTTAAAAAAATATACGCAAATATTGAGAGCCATAAATTTTACAACGGTTTTATAACTTCTTCAAAAGACGGCAAAGCCGGCGGCGGACTTTACCAGAAACAGCTGAGCGGCATTTTAAATTCCAGGTTGTGCGATACTTATGAACGATTTAAACGCAAAAACAGATAAAAAGGAATTTCTTTCCAGATATCTCAGTAACGCCCCCGTGGCCCTCGCATTAATAAGGGCCATGGAGTGCCGTCTTATGGATTGCATACCGTTCGCCAATCCGATACTCGATCTCGGCTGCGGCGACGGCCTGTTTTCTTCCATCCTTTTTAAGGATAAAACCCACATAGACTGCGCGGTCGATTTCGACGAGTCCGAAGTCGAGCTGTGCTACAGGAAAGGCGTTTACCGCGATATAAAAGTCGCCGAGGCCGAAGATCTGCCTTTCGACGACGAAAGCTTTAAATACGTTATAGCCAATGATCTTCTGGCGCATCTGAAAACCCCCGCCCTTGCTGTCAACGAAGCGTGGCGGGTTCTTGCGCCTGGCGGCTATCTCTGCTTTACCGTTCCCACTCTGGTGCCGAAATTCCACGTCAACGTTTTTACGGATTTTATCAATACCATGGCTTCGCAGAATATAATAAAGCTTTTCAATCATAATATCAAATCGTATTTCAGATTGAATTCCATATTGAAATTTCAGCAGTGGTCACAGCTTCTAAAAGAAAACGGCTTCAGGGTCGTTTATCACAAAAAGTACGCTTCGCTTAGCGCGATATGCATACAGATAATAACTTCTTTTTATTTATGCCGCGGTTCGATGTATAAAAAAGCCCTCGGCCGCTATATACCGTTTCCGCAAATCCATGAAAAAATAATTACGCCCATTACCAGCTGGTTTTTAAAAAGCGTGTACGACGACGATTCCTACGATGGAGAAAACTACCTCATACTGGCCAAAAAAGTTGAATAAAGAAAGGCCCGCGATACATAGCATGAAGCGTCGCGGGCCTTTTTTATTTCGAGATTGCGGACGTTTTTAATTTTTAAAGTTTCCGGCCGCAATTCATGCAGAATTTTGCGGCGGCGGGGTTTTCGGCCGAGCACTGCTCGCAGTACCCCGGCGGCGAGAGTTTTGCGGCGCAGTTCATACAGAATTTAGCCCCGGCAGGATTGGGCGCGGCGCATTTTTTGCAAACCGTTTCCGCGGCAGAGGTTTTAACCGGCTCGGTAGAAGACGCCGAAGGCCTTGCTTCGCCCTGCGTCTGGGGTTTGAGCGCGCCGGCCATCATCTGGCCCACTGCCAGGCCGAGGCCCATATCTACGGCGGCCCCGCCTGCTGCGTTTTGAGATCCCGCCAGCTTGTCGATAGCGCGGGCGGCTTTAAATTTAGCGTAACGGTCTATATCGCCGGAAGCCGCCATGGAAGAGCGTTCGTCTACCGCCTTCTGCACCTCTTCGGGAAGGGTTATCGCCAGTATTTTAAGGTCGCATAATTCTATTCCGTACTGCTCGAAAGAGCTTTTAATCTGGTTTAATATCAGGACTCCCATTTCGTCGTATACTTTTGGAAGGTCTATTACGCTGGTTATATTCGTGCCGAGCGTGTCGAAAAATTGCGAAACTATTTTATTGCGCAGGAAATCTTCGAGCTCGCTTATTGTGTAACGGCCTTTAGTGCCGGCGAGTTTGCCCAGAAATAAAGCGGGTTCGGTTATTTTTACCGAGTACGTTCCGCGAGCGCGGAGCCTTACCAGATCGAATTCGGCGTCCTTGAACAAAACCGGCTCCGGCGTGCCCCATTTAAGATTGGTGAAATCGTTGAGCGCCACGAAATAAACCGAAGCCCGGAACGGCGACTTGAAATTATAAGGAAGAGAAAGCAGTTTTGTAAGTATGGGTATGTTTTCGGTTATAAGAGTGTGCCTGCCGGCGCCGAAAACGTCGAGAAATTTTCCGTCCTTGACGAAAACCGCCGCCTGGTTCTGCTGCACGATAAGCTGCGCGCCGTATTTTATTTCGCCGGAATCGGCGGGCGGTATTCTCGAAGCGACCGTCTGGCCGCCGTTATCTAAAAATTCAAGCACTTCGATAAATTGACTCATAATCCCTCCGAAATATTAGTGTATCGTTATTTTTGAATATGTTATAACATGCGTCCGCGCGATTTTATCTGCGATAAATATTTTTCAACCCATTGCCCGATTTTGGCCGCGTGAGCTTTCATATCGGCCTGATCCTTAGAGGCGCACAGGGAGTCGATGACGCTTTTTATTTCCTGCATTGAAAAGTAAAGATATTCGTCATACGCTTTCAATTTATCGCATTTAGAAGCGTCGAAAGAAGAAAAATCGAATCCGGCAGAGGCCGCCGGCGCGTAACGAAGCGCTTCCGAAACCGTTTTAAGGCTGGCGGTTACCGATTCGAGAATCGAGAGAGAATCGGCAGTTTGCAAAGAAACCGAAAATTCTTTTTTTCTCGCGTCGATTCTGGAGCGCATTTCATCGAGCCCGGCAATTATATGCTCGCGTATTTTTTTATCGGCCTCTATTATATGGCCGGCTTCCGAATAGCCTTTATAACCCGGAATAATTTGCTGCAAAGCTTTTTCAATGAAAACTGGCTGCTGCTCTTTGTTGTCTTGCATGGCGGCGGACCTCCCAAAAAATAGTGAGATATGTTATTACGAACATTATTTTAATTATACAATTTTTAAAGGTTAAATGCAATACGCTGTTTGTAAGGGCCGTTTTTTTAAAAGCGCAAAAATATCAAAAAAAATAAATTTTTTTAAAAATATACTTGACAAACAGGCGTGTTATTTAGTATATTAAATATAGGTAATAAACTATACTGAGGTGAATTTTAATGGGTAAAAAACCTGCTGCAAAAGCTGCTGAAGCTAAAAAAGCGGCTGCAAAGAAAAAATAGTAGCTTTATTATTTTGCTTGAACAGTTATTAAAAACCTCGTTATTTTTCAATAACGAGGTTTTTTATTTTACGCGAGCCGCCGTTTTTATAATTCGTCGGCTTCTTTTATTTCGCTTAAAAGAGTTTTCTGCCCGTTTTTGGAGAATTCGACGATTACGGCCTTATGGCCGCCGGCCGTCCTTATTATTTTAACTACTTTGCCCTTGTCGTTCCATGTTTTGTGATAGATTACTTCGCCGATTTCATAGCTTTTGTGGCAGCTGTATGCTTTTTCGCCGTTAACGAGAGACTGGGCGTTTTTTTCGCATTCGCTTTTAACCGCTGCGGACGGGGCCGGAGAGGTTTCTTTCACTGACGCGGGCGCGAGCGGAATCTGACGGTTTATCGCCTTTACGCTTCTTGCCGTTTTAGCGGTTTTACAGTTGTCGTTATTTTCTTTAGGGGCGTTTTCGGGAGGGTTTTTTTTGCCTACCGCAAAAGCGGCAGATACGATCTGCGCTTTTGCGGTATTATAGTCCTGCCTGGATTTAATTTTGATAGTCAATTCGGTTTTTTGACGTTTCTGACGGAGGTTCCTGCGGCAGCCGAGCCGGGCGAGCTTTCTTTTGATGGATATTTCTGTTACATTAAACACTTTCGCCAGCTCGCGATCGCTCATTTTCATAAAATTTTCGAATAAAAACTTTTCTTCGCTTTCAGTCCACTTTTTTTGATACTGTCGCAGAAGTTTCAAACGGGCGAGCTTGCGTTGAATGGCTATTTTACTGACTCCAAAATGGTCGGCGAGCTTATTATTGTCTAACCTGGAATAACTATTCATCAAAAACATTTCGTCTTCCTTTGACCAGCGCTTCACAGTCATAACCACAAAACCTCCGGGATTATTAATTTTATAAAAAGCAATTTTTTATCCTTAAGAAATCCGTAATTTTATTTTTTTAATTCGCCTGTTTCTTCGTCGCCGTATTGTTCGGCGTAGCTTACCAGAGCCAGGAACGCGTTGCGGCATACGTCTTCGTCGCTGTCGTCGATCGAGTTGAGAAGGATCTGAACGAACTCGTCGGCTTTTATTTCGCCGAAGGCATAGAAAGCGGATGCTTTCATCCACTTGTCGCGGTCTTTAATCATATCGTCGAATACTTTTCTGATTTTTGAACGCAGCTCGTTGAATTCCCACAGGGCGATGGCCGTATTGGCTTTGACCCTGTTGGAAGAGTCTTTTAAATAAGGCACGAGCAGCTCTTTAACTTTATCGCCGCCGATTTTGCCGAGAGCTTCTACAGCGTTAGCGCGTATTCTCTTATCCTCGGACATTAAAAGACCGGCGATTACCGGTATGGTATGCACATTGCCGAGCTTACCGAGCAAAGTCAGCCATATCGTCATCTGCATTTTATCGTCGTCGTTTTTAAGCCTTATTATTAAATTGTTTATTATTGGAATGAAATATTTGGAATCTTTTTTGGAATCGCCGTCTATTTTTATGTTGACTGCGATTTTTCCAGCGATCATTATCTGCCTGGCGTTAAACGAGTGGTAATTTTCAAGCAGGGTGTCGATGAATCTGACGCCGTATTTTTCCAGTTTTAAACATGCTTTGGATTGTTCGGCTTCGCATTCGAGATCGAGTTTCTTTATGTTATCTATTATTTCTTTTGTTACGTCAACCGTCTTTTTCATCATAAATGTCCTCCAGACATAAAGCGCTTAATTAAATTTTCAAAATCAACTTAGGTTGTTTTTGATCTAGTTAGTGTAATTATACTTGAAAAATTATAAAATTTCAAGTTTGAAAATATAAAAAAGATAAAAATTGTAACATTTTTATCTTTTTTAAAGGGGCTTTATTTAGTTTTACTTAAATCAATCGATTATTTTTGGATCTTTTATGTTCGGGCCTTTACGAGGCTTTAAAATCTTCTTCCGGCCGAAATTCTCTGATTGGCGCCGAGTTCTTCGTCGTAAAAAGCGTAGTCGAAATGCCATTCTTTTGAAGTAAAGCCCGCGCCTACCGATAATTTTTTATTGTTCACGCCGGCGCGTAAAGCTATGTTTTCATTGATTTTTCCTTCTACGCCGAATTTAGCCTTGAAATCCTCGCTGCCAGTTTTTTCCAGGTCGAGCGCCGTAAGCACTCTGGGTTTCCACTGGTATGAAACCCCGACTACGCCGGTGACTGGAATCGTATCGGTTACGGTGGAAGATCCGCTCCATTTCAATGAAGCGCCGAGATTTTTTAAAACGAGGCCTACGTGCGTTTTATCGTTCGTTTTATAGCGGCCGCCGAGATCGAGCGCGAAACCTTTCGCGTCCGCGTCGAAAAGCGAATGGGTGAGCAGTTTCAAGGAACCGCCGTAGCTTCTTTTTTCGTTGATCTTTCTGCCGAATGTAAGGCTGTAATTGTTTTCGACGTCCGAAAAATAACTGAATATTCTTACGTTGCCGTTAGCGTCAAGCACCGGAAGACCC
>JAKPTH010000284.1 GCA_029571125.1 bacterium | reverse complement strand
ATAAACGGTTATATACATTTTTGGAATGAGGTTGCACGAACCGTTTATCAAAGCCGCGTCGCCCGAAGCCACCGACCATACTGGTAAAACTTTAGCGATCTGACCGTCATTGTATTTAACGCCGCATTCAATCGTCGAAAGAGCGTACGAAGAAAGGTAAGTTTCGGCAGCCTGCGGCGAAAGCGTAAGTTCTACCGGCGCGCGTTCCCCGTCCCAGGCTATAATATCTGAGTCCGGAATTATGACGTACTGGCCGTTAACCTGCCGGAAGAGCTGCAAAGCTATCTGGTAGCGGGGGCCCTGGAAGTATTCGACCACGGTTTTATGTTCCCCCGCGTCGAGTTGTACGGTTCCGGTTTTAGACGCGGTTGAGTGGATTCCGTCGTTGTCGATAACAAGCCGGCCGTCGATATAAAGTTTCGAGCCGTCGTCGGAATCGAGTTTGAACGTATAAGCCCCCGCCGACTGTATTTTAAGTTTCGCGGTAAACCTTATGGCGAAATTTTCTATAACGTCTTTTCCGGTTCCGGGAAATCCTTCATCGAAAGATCGCGGCGACACGTTAATGGCCGAAGTTTTAAATACGGAAACGGGCGCGGGCAAGGTTGAAAAATCAGGAAGGTTTTTAAGCGCGTAATTGAAATTATAAACTTTCGCCGTCCAGTACTGGCCGTTCGGCGCCGGAGCTGGAAACGCGGGGGTTACGACGGAAATGTTCAGGTTAGCCGAAACGCTAACGCCGCCTTCGTTATATGAAGCTTTAAGAACGGCTGTCCCCGCCGTCTGCGAAACGAATTCTTTAGAGGCGAGCGTTCCGGTTCCGGATGAAAGGCTCCAGGCTGGCGAAACGGGCTTTGAAGTTTCATCGCTGTATTTTACCATAGCGCTTACAAGGCCCAGGTCGTACTTTTCGCCGGCCAGCGCTTTGTCGAAATATTTACTCAGCGTTATAGCTATTACCGCGAGAGGTTTAAGAGTTATGGGGTTGTCGCGGCCTTCGGACGGAAACGAAGCTTTATTATGCGCCGGGCTTGCGTCGTCTTCGGCGGTTATATAATACTGGATTCCGGAATTTGTAATATCGGCGGCCGGAATGGAATACAGGTAAACGCCTTCGGTGCTTTTAACCATGGAAACGCTTTTAAAATCCGAATCTTGAAGTTTTTTATAATAAAGCGAAACGCCGGAAACCGATCCGCCGCCGGCATCTACGACCTCGGCCTTCATTTCCAGCGGGCTGCCGGCTTTGATCTGCGGCTGTTTGTGGGATATTCTGGGCGCCTTATCGTCGGCGAGAGAGCCTATAACGTTGATAGCGGCGGAAGCTTCCAGCCCGTTGAACTTTGCCGTAACCAGCCACTGGCCTGGCGAAACGGCCGCGAACGCGCTTTTTTCTATCATATAAAGGCCTTCGCCGCAGCTCCATTCGGCAAGCGACGGCAGAATCACTCTGGTTTCAGAGTCGCTGTAAACGGCTTTAAGCGTGAAGCGCTTTATTTCCTCCACGTAAAGGCCGGCGCGGCCTGGAAGAAGGCTCAGACTCACGAGTCTCTTTTCGGTGGATATGACGTTAATTTTAGCTTTCGCGCTTTTTCCGCCGTATGCGGCGCTCACTTCGCAGGTGCCGGGGCCTTCCGCGGTAAAAAGCCCTGTAAAATTAACCCTGCCAACCTGAGAAGAAGAAGCGCTCCACGAAGTGGCCCGGCCGTAAATATTGGCGCCTGAAGCGTCTTTAAGCGTGGCTGTGAACTGGAACGATTCGCCCTGCTTCATGGTCAGTTCGCTCAGATTTAAACTGATCGTTTCGACGGGCGTAGTGTCGAGGTTTTCAAGAAGGCCTTCAACTTCGACGGCCTGGTCCTGCGGCACGTTGAACGTAAGCCTGTCTTCGATATAACCGGCTTTTTTTATTATCAGCGTATATTCGCCCGCCTTGATCAAAAACGAAAAAAAGCCGTTATTGTCCGTAAAGAATTGTTCGGTAGGCGGAATCGTCATAACCACTGCATTTCTTATAGGGGATCCAGTAACCATATCCCTGACGTATCCGCAGATAAGGCCGAAACCAGTGCCGGAATTCTCGATTTTTTCGCTAGTGACGTTAACGTGCTTTTCTTCGCCCGTCAGAAGCTTTACGGCCGTTTCCGAACCCTTGTATCCGTCTCTGGCCACGATAAGCTTATATGCGCCCCCGTTAAGTCCGTCGAATTTGAAATGACCGGTCGTAGTGGTTTGAACGGCCAGATCCACCGTCGAATCCGAAGAAACCAGGCTTGCCAGAGCCGCGGGAACGGGCATGCCGTCGGAATCGGTAACATAACCGTCTATGTAGCCGAGGGTCGAGGTAATATTCAATTTTCTTAATACAACTCTGTCGATCTGATTGATTTCGTTAGCACTTACCGAAACTTCTTTTTTGTGGATTTCATATCCGTACATGCTGAAAACTATAGTGAACGTTCCTTCGGGAACGTACATAAGGGAGAACGACCCGTCTTCGTCGGCTTTAGCGAACATATTAGAAACGCCGGCTATATATACGTCGGTTCCGACGGGCGAAAGCCCGTCGTATAAAGCCACGCGCCCCTGAATGGACCCGGCTTTTTTAATGACGGCAGGCCCTATGTAAGGCTTTAAATCGAGCTTTTTCTTTTCGAGCACGGGAACGTTTTTGATTATGCCGTTGAATTTATCGGCGCCTTCGATTTTTTCGTATTCAATGGTATGGCCCTGCCCTTCGGGCGCGGCCGGAACGTTTTTAAGCTCGAACTTGCCGTTTTCATCGGTCCGCGCGTTTATTTCGGGTTTGTTTTTTATCCAGACTTTGATGTTGGTAAGGCTCACTATTTTAATGGCGCGATCGGGGCCGCCGGGGGCGGCGTTATCTGACGGCGGAGCTATTTCGCCTGATATATTGCCGCAGCCAGGCGTCTGTTCCGGCATGGGAATATCGCTCAGCGCCGAGGCCGGAATGGTTAAAGACGGCTCCGAAACGGCCGAACCGTCGCCTATTAGTATGGAGCTGCCGCTATAATCGAGCGTAGTATCCGAAGAAACATAAGCGAAGTAAGACTGGCCTGCGGCTATCTGCGGGTCGGTTCCGGAAACCTGCTCTATGATGCCGTTATTATTTTTTAATACCGAAATGAAAACGCCGGAAACCGGCGACCACTTGTAAAGGCCGCGCAAAATAGGACTGCGCGCCATAAGCTGACTGAAAGTAAGCGTTTCCGGAGTTTTTGAAAAACCTATCAAGTTAAATCCGGACTTGAGCCCCGGAACGCTTATCGACGTTGGAACGCTGCCCGAAACTTCTATGGAAGCAGAAGATGCCGATTTAATTATATAGCCGCGGCCCGGAAGAACGCTTGTGAGGCTGCCTTCGCCGAGGCTCAAAAAAGTGCCGGAACTGGCGCTGTAAAGATAAATATCTTCGATCGCGGGATTTTGTTTTTTAAAGTCGGCCGCGCTAGAAGACAACGACAGCGTAAAGCTGACAAAATTGAATCCGGGCTTGAGATTTAATGTCTGAAACTGGCCCTGGGCTGAAACGGCCACGTGCGAAAGTACGGCGACGAATACCGATAACAAAATTAACGACAGGAAATAATTTTGAAGCTTTTTCATAGTCTGACGCTCCCGGCATATATAAATTTTTTTAATTTCAATAAGCTAAACCGATTATAAATTTTACCTAATTTTAACTGAAATGACTTTTATTGTCAAGTTATGAATTAGGACGGCCGACCATATCAACCGGCGGCATTCGGGCATATCGAACTTTGCGGTTATAAAGCTTCGCCCTTTTCATTTGACTAACCGCGTTATGTATGTTATACTAAGCGGTTATTTTAAGTCTATTGATTATTCTAAATCTTTCGAACCATGGAGAACGCAAGTTATGAAACACGATAAAACAGGCCGTAAAGAAAATAAGATACGGCTCATTGAAAAACTGGAACGCCTCGGCAGCGAAGCGTTAAAATGCAGCATGGACAAAGCATATAAAGATTTTATAATTAAGTCGGCGGGCATATTTTCAGCCGCTCTTTCCATAGATAAAAAAAATACCGGAAATTATTATAAAAATACTCCTTTCGAATCGCTTCTTATAGAAAACAACGACCTGTACTGTGAAACACTTCCCGCCAATTACGGCAGAAGCTATATCAACCCGGATTACTGCGCCGGACTTTTCGGGCCAAAAGCGGGCCCCGTATTATCCGGCATATATTACGGATTCAGATTCGCCATAGCAGACGCTTTCATGCATAAAACCAGTTCGATAGCCCGGTACCTCGAAGAGCTTATTAATCTTTTCGATTATTTAAAATGCGGCGGAGAAATAAAATTAGAAAAACTTCTTCAAATCGAAAAAGCCCTCACCCTTAAAAATTTCGATGAAAATAGATTGACCTCGCTTAACGAAAGATTCAACCCTGATTTCAATTTTTTCAAGGACATAATAAATTCGGCTTCGAGGGACGATCTCCGCTATCTTTTCAGATACGGAAGCTATATAAGTTTTAACGAAATCAAGACGGCCGCTTTTATAAACGGGCTGGATGAAAGCGAAATCTTGAGGCTGGCTAAACATATTAACGGCGCTTTCATAGAAGGTTTTACCACCGAAAACAAAGCTCGCGGAACACGCAATTTCGTTAAAATAATATACTGCGCCGGATATGAGCGCCTGGTAAAGGCCATGACCGAGGAATTCAATAAAATAGGCTTTGAAACCATAATAAGCTCGGTTGTGTCCTCTAATCCCAACCGGCAGGCCGATTACGACCATCGTTACGACGAAAAACCCCTGCTGTCGAAAGAATATAACACCATAGTCACCGCATCTTATAAAAAAGCGTTCGAAAAATTATCTGGGATCGTTCAGAAATACTGCGGCCACATAAGAATCGGAAAGTTCGGCGAAACACCTTTTTCGCCGGCCGAAAGCAAATACGGGCGCGTCCTTAATAAAAAAGAAGAGGCTTTATACAATAAGCTCGTACACGATACATCCGCGATATTTTCGTCGAACGTGCCCGATAAGAACATAAGTTTTTCCATAATATCCTTTCCCGCGCCGGAAATAGGCGATAATTTCAAGGAAATTTTCAGGGAAATATTGCGCATTAACACGCTCGACACCTATAAATACATACTCATGCAGCAGAAAATAATCGACGCGCTCGACCGGGCCGATTTCGTCCATATAAAGGGCGCGGGCAAAAATAAAACCGATATCCGGGTCAAAATGCACAGGCTCTCCGACCCGCTCAAACAGACTAATTTTTATAACTGCGGCGCCGACGTAAATATTCCAGCAGGCGAAGTTTTTACCACTCCGCTTCTAAAAGGCACCGACGGCGTCGTTCACGTAGAGCAGACATATCTGGACGGGTTTAATTATATGGACCTGGTCCTTAAATTTAAAAACGGCGTCATATCCGATTATTCATGCGCCAATTTCAAAACGGCCCCGGAGAATAAAAAGTATATCGAGCAAAACCTTTTTAACCTCCAGAAAAATCTGCCGATCGGCGAATTCGCCATAGGCACAAATACTCTGGCTTACGCCATAGCCAAAAAATACGATATATTGAAAAAACTGCCCATATTGATAACCGAAAAAATGGGGCCGCACTTCGCCATAGGCGACAGCTGCTACCTTTACGTAGAAGACATTCCCATCTATAACCAGATAAATAAAAAAGAGATAACGGCGCGCGACAACGAAAGGACCATTTTAAGAAAAACCGACCTCGAAAAGGCATATACCAACGTCCATGTCGATATAACGCTTCCGTATGAGTCCATAGGCTTTATCGCGGCCGTCGATTCCAGAAAAAAAGCCGTGAATATAATAGAAAACGGCAGGTTCGTCCTTAAAGGCTGCGAACCGCTCAACGCGCCGCTGGACAAAAAAGAATAACGGAGGAATGAATTTTGTTTGCCGAAAATAAAGCCGTCCAGATAAGGCGCGAGCTCATAAAAAAAATAACGAAACTATTTTTCGCCGGCGAATTCGAAGAAAAAGCCGACCGCATAGCGCTGGAAATGTTTCCAAAGCATTCAGAATCCCCTCGCTGCTGCATATACAAGGCCCGCGCCATAGTAAAATACAGGCTGATGGCTCTTTTAGGTTTCGGCGACGAAGAGGAGACCGACGAACTGGCGCCGCTTTCACATTATTACGACAGGGCTTTCGCCGAAGGCAATATAAGCCATCCGCTGCTTACCGTAATCGACGAAGCCTGCAGCTCCTGCGTCAAGGTCAATTATTTCGCCACCAACGCCTGCCGCGGCTGCGTGGCGCGCCCGTGCATGAGCGTATGCCCGAAAGACGCCATCCACGTCAATTCCGGGCAATCGGTGATAGACAATAAAAAATGCATAAACTGCGGCAAGTGCATGAAGGCCTGCCCGTATCACGCAATCGTTTACATACCCGTCCCGTGCGAAGAAGCCTGCCCGGTGAACGCCATAACTAAAAACTCCTACCAGAAGGAATGCATAGATTTTTCAAAGTGCATATATTGCGGCAAATGCATAAACAAATGCCCGTTCGGAGCCATCATGGAAAAATCACAGATCATAGACGTTTTGAACGCCGTCAAATCCGGAAGGCGCATAACGGCCATGCTTGCGCCTTCCGTTATGGGCCATTTCGACGCTCCCCTCGGACGCGTCATAACGGCCGTGAAAAAAATAGGATTTCACGATGTAGTAGAAGTGGCTTCCGGAGCCGATCTTACTTCACAACACGAGGCGCTGGAATTCATAGAGCGCATTAAAAACGGCGAAAAATTCATAACCAGCTCCTGCTGCTTTTCTTATATCGAGCTTATCGATAAGCACATCCCGGATCTAAAAAAATATTTTTCCACCACCAAAACGCCGATGCAGTTCGCCGCGGAACTTGTCAAAAAGAGCGATCCCGAAGCCGTTATAGTTTTTATAAGCCCGTGCGTAAGCAAGAAAAGCGAAGCGCTCAAATCCGGCTCGGTTGACTTCGTAATCAACATCGAAGAACTGGGCTCTATAATGGAGGCGCTAGATATAGCTCCAGAAAATTGCGAAGAAGCCGTCATCGAAAATCCGGCATCTCCGCGCGGCAGGGGATTCGCTATATCGGGCGGCGTGATGTCCGCCATGAACGCCGTGATAAAAGCCGGAGCCGCAAATAAGCAATGCGGCCCCGAAGCCGAAATAACTCCGATTTATATCAACGGATTAACCAGGCAGTCCATCAGGGAACTCAAAAATTATACGCAAAACGGCTGCGGCCAATGTAATTTTATAGAAGTAATGTCGTGCGAAGGCGGGTGCGTTAACGGCCCGTGCGTCATCAATCCACCACATGTAGCGCAAAGAAAATACAAGGAGTTTACAGAAAACGACAATGAAAAAATTAAAATTTGACGAACTTAACCTGTCCGAAAGAATCCTGAGGGCCGTCGCCGACATGGGCTTCGAAGAAGCCTCGCCCATACAATCCGAAACCATACCCGTGCTGCTCAACGGAAAAGACCTTATAGGCCAGGCCCAGACGGGAACCGGAAAAACCGCCGCATTCGCGATCCCTATAATAGACAAAATAGATTTCGAAGCAAAAGAGCTGCAGGCGCTCGTTTTATGCCCGACGCGCGAACTGGTCATACAGGTCACCGAAGAATTCCGCCGCCTCACCAAATATTTCTTCAATCTGGCGATAGTGCCAGTTTACGGCGGCCAGGAAATAGAACGGCAGATAAACGCCTTGAAGAAAAAACCGCAGGTAGTGATAGGCACTCCGGGCAGGCTAATGGACCACATGCGACGCGGCACGGTCAAGCTCGATAAGATAAAGTTCGTCGTGCTCGACGAAGCTGATGAAATGCTCGATATGGGCTTCCGCGAAGATATGGAAGTGATCCTCAAAGACACGCCGGCGGAGCGCCAGACCATAATGTTTTCGGCTACGATGCCCGACGATATAGTTGCGTTGACCAGGCAGTTCCAGAAAAACCCCGTCCGTATCGACGTCACATGCCATAAAATAAACGCGCCTAAAATAGAGCAATTTTACTATGAACTGCTTGAAAAATCAAAGCCGGAAGCTCTCGCCAGGCTCATCGACTTTTACGGAATAAAACTGGCGCTGGTATTTTGCAACACTAAAATGCAGGTGGATAACCTCGTGGAAGTTTTAAAGTCACGCGGATACCTTGCGGAAGCGCTACACGGCGATCTGAATCAGCGCCAGCGCGATAAAGTCATGAGCGGTTTCCGCAGCGGCATAGTGGAAGTGCTTGTGGCCACCGACGTGGCGGGCCGCGGAATAGACGTTAACGACGTAGAAGCCGTATTCAATTACGACCTGCCTCGCGACGACGAAGATTACGTACACCGCATCGGACGCACCGCGCGCGCCGGAAAAACCGGAAAGGCTTTCACTTTCATAGTCGGAAGGCAGATTTACAATCTAAAGAGGATAGAACGCGCCAACGGCCTTAAAATCACCTGCCATCAGATACCGTCTTTAAGCGACCTCGACGAAACCAGGCTGAAATTTTACTCTAATAAAATAAGGGAAGTCCTTCAAAAGGGCGGACTTTCAAAATATATCGGCCTCATAGAAAACCTCATGGGCGACGAATATACGACTCTGGATATCGCCGCGGCGCTTTTAAAGCTGTCCATGGGAGAAAAATTAGAGGCCAGCGAAGAAATCGAAGAAGTAAAGCACAAATACCGCTACGATAAAGAGCAGGAATACCATAAAAATTTCGACCGCAAAGACGGCGAGGACAGGTACGACCGCAACCGCCGCCGCGACGAAGGCTTCGACAAAAACAGGCCAAAGGGGCGCGATTTCGGCGGAAAACCCTACGGCGACAGCTTCGAACGTTCAGATAAAAGCGAAAGAGCCCACGGAAATTCCGGCGGCGGCAGAAGCGAAGGCGGATATAAAGATAAAGGCTTCGATAAAAACAAAAGCTTCGATAAAGGCAAAAGTTTCGACAGAAGCCAAAAATTCGATAAGGGCGGCAAATACGGCAAAAACGATAAATATGACAAATACGCCGGATACGCTAAAAACGATAAGGCTCCGCAAAATCATACCGGAGATAAAAGCGATAAAAATTTTACCGAAGTCAGGCCCGAAAGAAGCGAAGGCGCATATAAAGATAAAGGCTTCGATAAAAACAAAAGCTTCGATAAAGGCAAAAAATACGGCGGAGACAAAAAATTCGATAAAACCGGCAGCTTTAAGTTTAAAACCAAAAAAAGCTCATCCGGCCCGGATTCTAAAAAGCCATCGTATTTCGATAAATTCAAGAAAAAACCTAATAGATAACCGGCCGGGCGGCAAAGTCTACTATTTTTATTATTTATGCCGATATATATAATACTGCCGGTTGCGCTCCGGCATAAATAATAAAAAGGAAACGCTTATGAAATTTGAAATTAAAAATATATTCAATTCCGTTAATATTGCTTTAATGTCTTTATTAGCTTTTTCGGCGTTTTTTAATTTTTCTTCTGCCGCCGCGGAGGATTATCGCCATCATTGGCAATACGACCCTCAGTACGAACATAATGCCTGCGACGAAAGCGGCTTAACCGAATTCAAACGGCTGGCGCTATTGAATAAAGAAGAGCAGAAGCCTAAATTTACGGCTTTCACGATCGACGCCTATCCCGAATACCCATACCATATAAGCTCGGCCGACATCGATGCCGACGGCCGCGAGGAGCTCATAGTTTCGAAACTGGCTTCCTCGCACGACCCGAAAGGCTCCGGCGCCGTGGACGTATATAAACTCACGAATCCCGCGGACCTTTCTTCATGGGCAAAAACACGCATAGCGGCCAATATAAGATTTCCAAACAAAGCCGCGGCGGCCGATATAAACGGCGACAAAAGAACGGACTTCGTG
>JAKPTH010000272.1 GCA_029571125.1 bacterium | reverse complement strand
GCTACCGTCGAAGTCGTAATAAAGAACACCGCCGATATGTCAAAAGTTCTGTTCGCCGAAGCGCTCGGCACGACTCCTGAAAAGAAGATCATGCGCCCGATCAATCCGGTCAGCTCGGATGCCGCCGGTAAGTTCGTGATCGAACTCGTAAAAGACGGCGCGGTCATCGCGAGAAAAGTATTCACGGTCAGCGACAACGCTCCAGCTTCGGCCGCTGAAGCTCCCGCCGCCCCCGCAGCACCGACGACTCCCGCAACAGGCGAAGTCAAGGTAGAAGCTCCCGCCGCGCCGGCTACCGGTGAAGTTCAGCCTAAATAAGTTAATAACAGGATATAAAACGAAACGAGAGGCGGCCGGAAGGTCGTCTTTCGGCTTTAAGACGGCGGTTTTCGGCGGCGATATTTTCGGCAATCTTGCCAAAAATGGCGGGGTGTGGTATAATATAATCGCGGGAGTAAAAAAAGACTGCCGCCGACGTTGAAAGCGAGGAAAAGCCGTTGACATACAGCATAATCAATGATATCATATTCAAGATAGTCTTTGCGAAGGATGAGAACAAGCGCATACTGATGGCCCTTTTGAACGCGATACTCGGCTACGGCGGCCAGGACGCGATAGTCGAAATAACGATAATGAATCCGAGCATAGATAAAGAAACCGTAAAAGAAAAGCATTCGATACTCGATATAAAGGCAGTTGACGGACAGGGACGTCACTATAATATTGAGGTTCAGCTGAAGCCCGCTAAGGATTACATCACCCGCACCGTTTATTACCTGTCAAGATTATTCGGCGATCAGCTCGAAGCCGGCGGCAGGTATCAGAACCTCGCGAAGACGATAGGCATATCGATAACCGATTTCGTATTGTTCGACCAGACGCCCGCTCTGCACAACGTGTACAGACTGGCGAACGTTAAAACCAGCGCCGAGCTTACGGATATATTAGAACTTCACTATATAGAACTGACGAAATACGATAAAGACAAACCTTATAAGGAAATGACGAAGTTCGAGAAGTGGCTTTACCTGCTGAAGTTCAGCGAGATGTACCAGGACCGCCTGTCGCCGATACCGGAGGCGCTCAAAACCGAGGAGGAAATAGTTATGGCAATCGAAGCATACAGACACGCGGTAGCGGATAATTACGTGAAAGAACTGATAGATTTCAGGCGCAAAGCGTCGATCGATGAGGCGTCGAGGATCGAAGAGGCGAGGCGGGAAACAAAGATCGAGGCGGCCAAAATAATGCTCGAACTCGGGCATACGAAAACAGAAATAGCATTGAAACTTGGACTGAAAGAAACTGATTTTTAATAAAAACATGACAATTAAAAAAGCGAATATAACGATAAATAAAACGAAAACGGAACATAGAAAGACGGCTGCTTCGAAAGCCAGTACGAAGCCTTCTAAAAGCATGAGCTTCGACAAGCTCTACCGCAAACTGTACGCTCATCCGAAGATGGTCGAAGACCTGATCGTTAATTTCGTAAAAGAGCGGTTCGTAGAGCATATTGACTTCTCGACGCTCAAAGAGCATAAGACTAAGTTTGTCGCCGATCGCAACGTAGTGCGCGAATCGGATATGATGTTCGAGCTCAAAATAAAGGACGAAACCGTCTATTTTTACGTTCTTTTAGAGTTCCAGTCGACCGTCGATAAATTCATGCCGGTCAGAATCCTCACATACATAATGCTTTTCTATCAAGATTGGCTGAAAAAGCAGATAGAATACAAGCGGAAGATAAAGGAAAAAGAAAAGAAAGGCACCCTGGACGAATCCGACATCGAAGCCATTTACGAAACGATAAAACTTCCGGCTGTCTTTCCAATACTGCTCTACAACGGCGACAGAAAGTGGACCACGCCGTCTGAACTGAAAGAATTGATAGGCGTTAGATACGAAGCGCTGGGTAAATACGTTCCCAACTTCAGGTAC
>JAKPTH010000271.1 GCA_029571125.1 bacterium | reverse complement strand
ATCATAGTGATTCTAATTTCTTTGTTTTTCTCGCACCAGATAGCGGGGCCGGTTTATAAGCTCGAAAAGACGCTGCAGAAAATAATAGAAGGCGACGTCAACGTTAAATTCTCTTTCCGCCAGAGCGACCGCTTCGATGAGCTTGCCGAGCTTTTAAACGACATGAAAGACAAATACACCGACGCGCTGAAAAACGCAAAGGACGTCAACCAGAAATCGATCAAGCTTATAGAAGAGGCTATCGCAAAAAAAGACGCTTCGGCTCTCGCCGGCCTCAAAGATATGAACATGCAGCTTGCAAACGCGCTCAACGAATTTAATTTCGAAGCGGCTTCAGCGGCTGCGGCGCCCGCTGCCGAACAGAAACCCGAGGGAAGCGGAGCGT
Organism: bacterium; assembly: GCA_029571125.1. Taxonomy (GTDB): domain Bacteria; phylum Muiribacteriota; class UBA9980; order UBA9980; family UBA9980; genus UBA9980. The sequence continues at coordinate 3,514 of JAKPTH010000271.1, read as the reverse complement.
AAAAACCGCTCGCGGCCCTTCGGCCGTGAGCTCATTTTATAGAAAGACCGTGCTTCAGAATTGATTAAAATAGGTATCGGCGGGATTGCCGGGGCGGGAAAATCGGCCCTCAGAGATATGTTTAAAGGCGACGGCGCCGCCGTCGTAAACCTCGACGAAGTGGCCCACTGTTTTTATTCGGACCCGGAAAGCGATATTTACGCGAGATTAATCGCCGAATTCGAAAGCCGCGTAGCCGGGCTTGTAAATCCCGATAAGTCAATAAACCGCAAAAAACTCGGCGAATTCGTATTCGCCGACCGGGCGGCGCTGGATAAATTAAACGCGATATTTTACAAAGCTTTCAGAGATTATATTGAAAACCTTATAATCGAACTCGAAAGAAAGCCGCTGACAGAAAAGACCGGTTCCGGCTTGTTCGTCCTGGATGCGGCGGTTTTATTCGACAGCGGCCTGGATTCGCTTATGGATTTTAACGTGTGGGTCGGGGCGAAAAAAGAAACGCTGGTAGCGCGTCTGGCGGAACGCAGGAAGATCCGAAAAAAATACGCTGAAAGCATCGTCGAAACTCAGCTTAAAGCGTATTCTCGGTTTCGCGTAAAGGCGGATTTCACAATAGACAACGACGGCACCCTCGCCGAGCTTAAAAATATGTATCTTAAATTAATAAAGGAGATTCGAGAGAATGTCAACAAAAGTTAAATGCGTACGTTTTATAATTATGGCGGTTATTGTTTTCGCCTGCCACACTGTATTCGCTAATTACGCATCGGCCGCGGCCCCTGCGGAAACCATAAAAGCCGTCAGCGATTTTTATTTTAAGCAGGCTAAAGATTTTACGCTCGATTTTAAAGTCGATTCCAAGATAAAAGATATAGCTTTTGAAGGCAAGTTCAGGTTCCGCGCGCCTTTTTGCTTTGCCATAGACGCTAAAAGCACCGCGCTCGAAGTTAAAATCTCCTTTAAAAACGGCGACGGCTTCATTTACCTTCCCACCGCCAATATCATAACCAACCTCGACGCTATTACCCGCGCAAAAACTAAAGGCATCGAAATACCCGCCACTGTCGAACAGCTCAATGCCAGGCTCGGCAGGCTGACCTCCGAATTCGATCTCGAATCTTCCGAGGAAGGCGCTAATATTATTTTGAGCGGAAAATCCAAAAACGCCCGCGGGTCTTTTAAAGCAGCCATAGATAAGGCGAGCCACGAAATAAAATCGCTTACCACCTTCAATAAAAACGGAGCGCAGGAACTTTCTATAGAACTCAAAAATTTTAAAATGGAACCGGTCAGCGAAAAGCTTTTCGAAAAGCCTCAGGGCGCAATTGAAACCAACCTGCCCATACCGGTGTTTTAATATCGGAATCAGCCGAATATATAATTTTTAAAAGCGTAATATATTCCGTCTTCTTTCAGCCGCCTGGTGACGCAGGCGGCTTGCTTTTTTACGGCTTCGTCGCTGTCGCCCATGGCGATCGACCTGGCGACCGCCCGAAACATCTGCACGTCGTTAAAGCTGTCGCCTATGGCGTAGGTCTTGCTTTTATCCAGGCCGTAGCGCGCGATGACTTTTTCGATGGCCATGCCCTTGCTCACTCCGGCGGAATTTATCTCAAGATAATTAGGGAACGAATTCACGTATTCCAGGCGCCCGCGAAAAGCGCAGTCTATGGACTTATACAGCGGCTCCAGGCGCCACGGCTCGTCGAATTTCGCAAGCGCCAGGACTTTAGGCGATTCGTTCAATTCCGAAAAAGATTTCACAAGCTTATAGCTTGCGCCGGTGCGGCCGGCGTATTCGGCCAATAGATCGTTTTCGCAATCCACGAAGAGCTCGAAAGGCGTGTAGCAGAACACCGTTATATCTTTTCTTTCGAACCTTTCAAGCGTCCGGATAAGCTCCTTGAAAAGCTCGCCCGCGACCGGCTCGTAATGTATCACGTCGCCGCTCGCGCCGATGGGCGCCGCAAAAGCGCCGTTAAACGATATTACCGGCGCCGAGCCGTCTATGCCGGCCCGCGCGGCTTCTTTTACGGCGGATTTATACATGCGTCCGGTCGTCAATACCACCATAAAGCCTTTGCGCTGGGCATCGGCTATGGATTCGACCGCGGAAACCGGCATCAAGCCGTCGCGGCTGACAAGCGTGCCGTCGATGTCTATAAAAACCGCGGAATGATACTTTGCGATCATTTCTATGGCCTTTCGATGATTTTAATTTACTGTACCAGCTTGATTATGTTTTCGATGTGGAAAGTCTGCGGAAACATGTCGAACGGCGCTATCTTAACTATTTTGTAGCCGCCTTTCGAGCAAAGCTGGCTCACGTCGCGCTCCTGCGTGTGCGGGTTGCATGATATGTAAAGGATTTCGGGTATTTTAACGTCGCAGAGAAATTTGCGCATATCGTCGTCTATGCCGGCCCGCGGAGGGTCTAAGATGATGGAACGGTATTTATCTGCGAAATCGCCGGTTTTAACGCTCGTCAAAGAGTTGGTGATTATTTCGGCGGCGTCGCCGCGGCGGACATGATAATTTCTGGCTTTGCCCATTTTTGCGTTAAGGCGCGCCAGCGCGCAGGCCTGGGCGACTATTTCTATGGCGAGGACGTTTTCGAATTTATGCGCGAGGCCGAGCGAGAGCGTTCCTATTCCGCTGTATGCGTCTATAAGCGAGCTTTTTTTATTCTGAAAGCCGATATTTTCTTCGATGAACTTTGCCATATTCATCGCCTGCAGAGTATTTACCTGGAAAAACGAAAGCGGCGATATGTTGAAGTAAGTGCCGTTGATAGAATCCGTTATAAAGTCGTCGCCGAATATTTTACGCAGCGGCGATCGGTTGTCGTTTAATTTTACCCCTTCGCTGTCTTCGAAAATGACGTTGGTGTCGTGGGGGTTATGATAGATATAAAGGCCTTTCAGGCTTTTGTTTTTAGAAAAAAGCGCCTTTGAAATTTTGGTCTGATTGAGCAGCGTTTCGTGATTGGACACGAACGTCATCATCATATCTCCGCTGTGTTTGCTTTCGCGAACCACTATGTGGCGGAGAGTGCCTTTTTTGAGCTTTTCGCTGTATGGAAGGATCTTGAATTGATTGAGCGTTGAAACGGTAGATTTGACGAGCTTATTTATCGGATCCGAATGGAGCGGGCAGTAATCTATTTCCACAACCTCGTGCGATCTTATTTTATAAAAGCCGGCGCCTATTTTGCCGCCGCGCGAAGCGGCGCACTGCATCTGCAGCTTATTGCGGTAGCCGAACTGCTCCGGCGACGGCGTAATATCTTCAATTTTAACGCCGTCTTTTACGAATTTACGGAATATCTCGCGGAGAAGCTCCTGCTTGTACTCGAGCTGCATTTCATATTGGATATTCTGGTGGGAGCAGCCGCCGCATACGCCGAAATGGGGGCATAGAGGCTCCACACGGCTTTTTGAAGGCTTGAGCACCTCGAGCAGCTCGGCTTTGTAATAGCTGTTTGTTTCATGAACGATTTTTACCAGTAATT
>JAKPTH010000270.1 GCA_029571125.1 bacterium | reverse complement strand
AAACGTTGTTGAATTTTTGTTTTATCTTCGCCTTTTATATCTCTTAAAATTACCAGATTGGTTGCTCTATAATATGTTCCATCTGAATTATCCATACTGTATGTTGGCAATAACTGCGGTCTGGCCACATAAATTTCAGCTGTCGCAATTAACGACGGGTCGCTTTTACTACTTGCAACTATAAAATATTTTGCATCATCATTATAAAAAATATTTTTGCTTCTTTCGTTTAAACTCATATATAAAAATTTAGGAGCTTGATAAAAATAACTATTGCTGGTTGAATCAAATCCTAAGATCGAGCAGCTTTTCAACTATCCCGGCGTCGCCCGCTTCGATAGCCCTGAACAGCGCTGCCGGCATTGAAGCCTTTTTTTCCAGCAAAAAATTGACGGATTGCGTATCGCCGTTCGCCAGCGCCGCGTAAAGCGGCGTGACTTTGAAAGCGTTGCGCGCATCGATATAGGCGCCATGCTCCACGAGCTTTTTCAATAAATCGTACCTTTTCTTGATCACCGCATAAAGCGCGGGCGGATTTTTATAAATATCGCCCAAATTCGGGTTCGCGCCTTTTTCCAGCAACATGTCTATGGCTTTTTCGCGGCCCAGCTTTATGGCATACGTGAGCGCGGTTTTTCCATTGGAATCGGTATAATCGACATTGATGCCGGGTGCGGCGAGCAATTCGATTGCGGCCGTATCTCCGGATTTTATCGCGCCCAATAAAATTTCTTCGGTCGCCGTTCCGCACTTTAAAAGCATCCCGGTAATTTTCGACTGAGGTATATTCTGCGCCTGCATGGCAAGGATCACGGCCTGAATGGATGCGTTCTTAATGTCGATAAACCGTTTCAGCGATTCGGACTCGAAGCTCGCGAAAGGCCTGTAACCCTTGGCGATGAGCGCTTCGATAACCGAGAGGTTTTCGGTCGTGACGGCTTTTCTGAAAGCGCTTTCTACCGCGCCGGAGCGCATGTCTAAATCAGGCCTGTCGATGATGGCGAGCGCGGCTTCGGTAAAATTTTTTTCGACCGCGAGCTCGAGGGCCGTCCGGCATCTGATTCCCGTTTTATTTATTGACGGTTCATGACGCGCCAGAATTACGGCGGCGGTATCACGATTCATGTCCAGTGCGCAGAGCAGTGGCGTATCGATTTCTTCGACGGATTCCGCCTGTCTTCCGATTACCTTTCTGTGGCGGCTTCTGCCGAACATCGTATAATCGCCCTCTTCGTTCAATGACGGCTTTAAGTTAATCCCTTTACTGATGAGCTTTTCCAGAAAATATGCATCGTTTTTATTTATGGCCCAGTAAAGCGGATCATCAAATGTTTTCACCAGCATATTAATATCTTTTTCACTTAACTTCGATAATACGTAGTCGAAGCCTTCCCTGTTGGCTTTCAATATATTTTTATCGAGCGCTTCCGAAGGGTTGGTTATCCTGATGCCGCGCGCCTCGAGCGTTATGGCTATTTTTGTGTTTCCTCTGCCCAATGCGACCTGAGCGATTTCGTCTGAAACTCCGCCCTCGAGTTTATTGAACAGGAAATCAGAAATTTCATCCTGGCGATCATATAACGAAGCGCTCAATATGTCTTCGATTTCGTCGGTGCCCAGGCCTTTCGGCGATTCCGGCCCGGACGAACGCGGGCATTGGGCGAACTCCTCGAAGTACTTGAAAAAATAGTCCTTTCTGTTATTCCGTATCAGGCATTTCAAAAAAGAAGTTTTATATCCCGATTGTTTGCTGATAATTTTTTTCGCGTAGTCGTCAAGTATGTCGGGCGAACCGAGCTCGATTATTTTTTGATTTAAATCATAAAATTCATTGCTTGAAATCAAGCTATCGCGCGAATCGATTTCTGAAAGCCCGTAATCAAATAAAA
>JAKPTH010000090.1 GCA_029571125.1 bacterium | reverse complement strand
ATTTTTTTGTGTCTTTACCTGCCTTTTGCTGCCGCGCGCATGCGCGCGGCAGCAAAAGGCAGGTAAAGACACAAAAAAATTAAGAGCAATTATAAAAATGAGCAAGACCAATATTAATATAAAGTTAAAGTCGAGAAATGAAAAACGCCACGCGGCAAGAATAAAGCGTCAGGATATTTTGGGATAGAGAGGGGTTAAGGGGAGAGAAAGGGCCTTCGGCCTTTTCTTTCCCCTTAATTATTTATCTTTATCTTAATCTTATTAAACTTCGTGATAAAGCGTTATATCTTATTTTTTCAATTTGGCTACTTCGTCCGCGGCTTTGATTATGCCGTTAGCGTTCAGCCCGTATGCTTCGAGAAGTTCTTTAGGCGTGCCGCTTTCGCCGAACACGTCGTTGATGCCGACCATTTTAACCGGCGTCGGGATATTCTGCGACAGGAATTCGCAGACGGCGGAGCCCATGCCGCAGGCGGTCTGGTGCTCTTCGCAGGTGACGAACGCGCGCGTTTTGCTGGCATACTCGTATAAAAGTTTGGTGTCGAGCGGTTTTATCGTGGGCAGATGAATAACCGCGGCGGAAACGCCTTTAGCGGCGAGGGCGGCTCTGGCCTGAAGCGCGAACGCGCTCATAAGCCCGGTGGACGCAATCGTAAGGTCTGTTCCGTCAGCTAAAACATAGCCTTTGCCTATTTCAAACGGCTGTTTGGAATAATCTGTGATGGTTTCAACTTTATCGCGGCCGAGCCTGAGGTAAACGGGGCCGTTGTACTCGCATGCTGCTATGGTAGCCGCTTTTGCTTCGTCGAAGTCGGCCGGCACTATAACGGTCATATTCGGGATGACGCGCATGAGGGCAATTTCTTCGAGGCCCTGATGGGTTGCGCCGTCTTCGCCGACGGTGATGCCGCCGTGCGTGCCGCCTATTTTAACGTTGAGTTTAGCGTAGCAGACGATATTTCTTATCTGCTCGTAAGCGCGGCCGGAGGCGAATATTCCGAAGCTCGACGCGAACGGGATAAAGCCGGCGGCGGAGAGCCCGGCGGCCGTTCCTATAAGGTTTTGTTCGGCGATGCCCATATTGAAAAAGCGTTCGGGATATTTTTCGCCGAACATATATGTCATGGTGGATTTTGAAAGATCGGCGTCGAGCACGACCACTTTTTGGTTTTTAGCGCCGAGTTCGACGAGCGCCTCGCCGTATCCGTTTCTTGTAGCTTTGAAATCTGCCATGTTATTTAACCTCCGCTTTCTCGAGTTCTGCTATAGCCTGTTCGTACTGTTCTTTATTTGGCGCCTTGCCGTGCCATGTGTAGTTATTTTCCATGAATGAAACGCCTTTGCCCTTAACCGTATGCGCTATTATCATAGTGGGCTTGCAAGTTATGGATTTCGCCAATCCGAATGCCGAATCGATCTGGGCGTAATCGTGACCGTCGATTTCGAGCACGTTGAAGTTGAACGCCCTGAATTTATCAGCTATAGGCGCGATGCCCATGATTTTTTCCACATCGCCGTCGATTTGAAGGCCGTTGTAGTCGAGTATGGCGCAAAGGTTGGAAAGTTTATAGTGGCCGGCCGCCATGGCGGCTTCCCATACGAGCCCTTCCTGGCATTCGCCGTCGCCTAAAAGGGTATAGACGCGCGAAGCGCTTTTAGCGAGGCGCAGTCCGAGCGCCATTCCGATAGAAAACGAAAAGCCCTGGCCGAGCGGGCCGCCGGTGGCTTCCACGCCGGGACATTTATGATAAACAGGGTGGCCCTGGAGGCGCGAGTGCAGTTTTCTGAAGCCGTCCAGTTCGCCCGATTCGATATAGCCTGTTTCCGCGAGCACCGAATACAATAGAGGCGAAGCGTGGCCTTTCGAGAAGATAACGCGGTCGCGGTCTTCGGTCCATGGGTTTTTAGGGTCGTGCTTTAAGTGATTGAAGTATAAGACCGACATGATATCGGCCGAAGACAGCGATCCGCCCGGATGCCCCGAATTGGCGGCATAAACGGCCCTGAGTATATTTTTTCTGATTGAATTGGCGTGCTTTTTTAAAGCGTCGAATTTGTTATTCAATTATTAAACCTCCATTTATAGTTTTTGTGCATACTGGATTTTTATTTTATAAAACCTGCCTAACATATTTTTATCTTATAAATATCCACTTTTTCTTCCTTGCCTTTTAAGCTGACCGAATCCACTTTCAATGCGCCGGCGAGGGCGTCTTTAAGAGACGTGTCGTTTTCGGCTGTCAATTTATCGAACGCTGCGCTGTTAACGATTATTTCGCCTTCGCCCGCGAGATTTTGAATTCTGGAAGCGGTGTTCACCACGTCGCCGATGGCGGTGTATTCCATTCTCTTCTGGGAGCCGATATTTCCAACGACGCATTTGCCGAAGCTTATCCCGACGCCGATGCCGAAGTTGAAGTTAAGGTCTTTTATTTCTTTTTCACGGCTGAGCGCTATGGTGGCTTTTTGCATGGCCATAGCGCAGCGCAGCGCAGCGGAAGCAGGGTTATGAAGCGGCTTCGGCGCGCCGAAAACCACCATAAGGCAGTCGCCGATATATTTATCGAGCGTGCCTTCGTTTAAAAAGACTATATCGACCATATTTTTAAAAAACAGGTTGAGCGTATGGACCGTCTGCTCCGCGCTGAGTTTTTCGGACAGGCTCGTAAAATTTCTGATATCGGCGAACATTACCGCTACGTTGACGGCTTCGCCCGACAGATTGACTGCGTCGCCCTGGCTCAGCACTTTATCGACTACGCTGGAGCTCATATAGCGGCTCAGCGTTGTTTTGATGTGCCGCTTTTCGCTTTCTACCACGAGAATTTTAACCGCGTTTGCGGCGGAATAAATCGCGAAAACGGTAAAAATAAGCCCGAATACGTCAAGGATTATCTTATGCGATATGAACATTTCAATCGAAAGCCACAGAACGCACGCGCAGTAGATTAAAACGAAAGGCGCGCCGACGAACGCGCTTCTGATGCCGGCGAACGTTAGCACGGAAAGCGCCGCGGCGAAGGCAAAAATGAGGTCATAGCGGCTTTTAGGAAGTATGTCTATAAAGTTATTTTCGAGCATCGTATGAAGCGCATTGGCGATGACTTCCACTCCCGCCATGCTTTGAAACCCTTTAACATAGCGCGTATTAGAGAACGGGACGTTGAAAAAATCGTGGCTTTCATAGTATGTGGGGCCGACTATAACTATTTTATTTTCGTATTTTTTTTTAAGCATTTCAACCGAGGACTCCGGCATTTCGACCACGGCGTAAAAGGGAATTTCTGCGAAATGTTTTGGCCCGCCTGCATAATTGATAATGAATTCGTTTCGTTTAAGAAGTATTTCGGAAGTGGAAAGGTATTTTGAAGAGGCTTCCGGCTGTAAGCCGGCGACGAAACGTTCGTAAAGCTTGAGTATGAAAGCGTCGTAAACTTTCCCTCCGGAATTGAACTGCAGCTGCGATCCGCGCTTGACCCCGTCGAAATTGATGCTTGAATTGATAAGCCCCGAAACTCCAGTTTCTGCGAAATATTTATTTGACGTTTTATGCTTCGAGCTGATGATATTTATTTCCGATGTTCCTATACGCTGCTTTTTGAAGTAGTTTTCTATTTTAGACGCGAATACCACGGAATTCAGGCTTTTAAGAGCGGCTTTAAGCGCCACGTCTGACGTGTCCGGATCGCTTTTGTAAAATTCGTAGAGAATAAAGTCGAGCCCGACCACTTTGACGTTGAGCTTTTTTAAATTTTCAAAAAACTTTATATAGGTTTTGGGTGTAAAAGGGAGCTCTTCTTCGAGTACTTCGAACGAGTCCTCGTCTAAAGAACATATCACTATATTTTCATTGGCGGGTTCCGGGCCGCGCATCGAAAAAAGCATATCGCGCCATTTGTAATCGAAAGCGCGGCCGAAAATTATATTATTGGCGTAAAAATAACATAAAATGGAAACCACGGCCAAAACCAGTATCATAAATGATTTTGAGCCTTTGAACTTATTGATTTTTTTAGAAACGCTCATCGGTTTTTAAAAGCCTTATTTCAATCGTTCCGCAGCGGCGCGCGCAAGTTCCTTTTCGCCCATAGCGTGATATATCACTGCTTTAGATTTGAGGACGTGCGGCATTTTAACGCCAGGCTGCAATTTTTCGAGCTCGTTCAGCGCCGCAAGCGCGGCTATGTAAAATTGGTTCTGCTTGAATATCGACGATTTAACGTAAAGATAGGTTTCGGGATCGTCGTTTTGTAAACCGGATATCTTTTTAAGCTCTTCTATTACGATATTTTTTCTTTTTTCATTTACAACAAGCTCAGCCCTCAACGGCGGCGTCTGAACATTGCCCTTGTTTTTGAAAAGCACGCTCACGACGATCACGCCGTCTTGCATTGCCGATAATGAAAGCTTGTTTTTGAGGTTTTTGATGTCTTGGACTGAAGACGATGTTTTGAAAGTGATTTTATCTATGTCGCCCAAAACCGATCCGGGAATAAGTAATTCCCATGGAATGGAGTTCTCGTCGTCAAACCAGTAATGCCATTTTTTGATGCCTGATTTAAGCGCCGAACCGCCAGGGGCTTCGGAAGGTTTTTGAGTGCGGGCCGCCACAAAGAGATCTGAAGATTTTTTTTCTTCGGCTTTCGGCACGGGCGCCTGACCGCCGAGCGCTTCGCCGGCAGGCAGCTCGTCGGAAGGAACCGGCGAAGCCGGCGCGGGAGCGCTTACCATAGGAGGCGGTGCGGGCGCCGCTTCCTGCATAGACGCCTCAGGCTGGATGCTCGATTTAGCTTTAAAGCCTTCTTCTTTAAGAGCGCCGGAAGAAGAAGCCGCGTCATCGAGCAGCTCTTTGTTTAACTGGCCTTCGGGCGCTGCGCCGGGCATGGCGGAGCCGGATTCCTTGTCGCTAAAATCTTTAACGGGCGCCGATTTCGGTTTTTCTTTGGCGGACGACATCGACAGTTTTATGCCGGTTACCGATTCGAAAGTGCTGTCCAGGTTCTTTGCGTTCACCGCGTCGGCGAGCGTGGATGCGACTTTTGCCATCTGCGTGTCGTTTTGCGCTTTATCGCCTTCGTTGAATTTGACGTTGGAGCCGGAAGTTATGACGCGGATTTCGCCGTCGTTGAAAATAAGCGTGGCTTTAGAATCTGAGTCGGTAATGACGGTATCTCCGTACTCTATGGTTTCGCCTATTTTTAAAGCCGCCGCCTGCGGGACGGATGCCTTGATTATTTGCGGCGAGCCTTTGACCCGGGTAACGGTCGCGAGCGGGCCGCCGCCGGAAGCGTAGGAGGCTATCGCGAATACTAAGGAAACGAGCGAAATTAAAAAAACGGTTTTCGGGGTGATTTTCATAGTAAAAGCTCCTTTGTCACATTATCTTTTTGAGCATTTCCTTGAGGTCGTCGACGCCGTCGTTCGACGGCTGCGAAAAGCCGTCGTAAAATATTGCGCCGAGTATTTTATCTTTGAGTTCCCTGTTTGAGTTGAGCTTGGTTAGCGCATTTTTAATTTTATCTTTGAGGCCCTGATCGAGGGTGTCGAGTACAGTCCAGTATTCCGAAGGTATAGGCGGAGTGGAATGAAGAATTTTAAGCGACTGGCGGACCCCGGCGTCGGTTATGAGAGTGTTCAGCTCGTGCTCCGTGCAGGCGCAGGCGTCGGCGCGGCCGGCTATAACGTCGCTGAGAGCGCTTTTGGGACAGCCGGCATAGTAAGTTTTTTTGAAAAACGACTTGAGCTGAATATTATTCTTTTTGAATATTCCCAGCGGGTAAAGCCTGCCTGATATCGAATCCGGTTCCGTGAAGGCGAAAACGCCGCCTTTCAGGTCTTCGAGTTTATTTATCTTAGGATCGTTTTTGCAGACTATGACGCCGGAATACGTAGTTTTTCCGGCAATGGTCCTTTGCAGCAGAGGCGTTAAAGGTATATTGGATTTGTTTTCCGTCATTACGAGAGCCACCGGAGTTAATATTGAAAGCTTATAGTTGCCTTCGAGCAGCTGGTTGCCGACGTCGAGGTAGTTGGGCGAGAAGGCAAGCTTATAGTTGAGTCCGGTTTCTTTTTTTAAATATTCGATGAGCGGCTGAAAAGACTGGAGCGTAGAATCGACGTCCGAACGGGGATAAAAGCCTATGGTGATGGTTGAACTGTCCTGCGCCTGGCTTTCGGACGCGGGATCCGGAAATATTTTCTGGGCCTCGCGAACGGGGTTATAAAGCGAATCGTCTCCTGCCACCCAGCCTTCCATCTTAAAAACGTTTTTATTGGAAAGAGTCATGGCGCTGAGGTCCTTAGGGTCGTATTTGAATTCGGTAAGCGCCTTGCGTATCTTTTGAGCGAAATCGTCGTTCATGTTGTATTGGGCCACGAAAGCCTCGTGAGGAATATTTTCCGTCTGCGAAACCAGCTTTAGGCCGCTCACATCGAGCCCCTGGAGCCTGGCGAAATTGATGGAGTCCTTGAAAACCGCTATTCCGTCGACCGAACCGTTTATCAACGCCTTGACCGAATCGTAGTGCGAGCCTGTAAATTCAGCCGCCGAAAATAATGAATCGGGGTTGATGCCGGATTTTCTGAATAAAATTCTCGGATAAAGATAGCCGGATGCGCTGTCGGGAGAAACGTAGGCGAATTTTTTGCCTTTGAAGTCGGCGAGCGCGTTTATGCCCGAATCTTTTCTGGCCGCTATGACGCCGTTATAGTAGTAGTTGCCTTCGAGCTTCATGGACGCAAGCAGCTTGAGCTTAATTTTAGCCGCGAGCTTTACGTAAGCGTAAGGCGGCGTTATGGCCATGTCGAGCTCGCCTGAAATGAAGCGCTGAGACAATTCCGAGTAGGTGGAGGTTATATAAAGCTTCACCGGCACGTTGAGCGACTTCGAAAGAAACGCCACGAACGGCTGCAGAAGTTTTTTCATGTCCGAATCGGAAAGATATTTATAGGCGCCCAGCCTTAGTTCACGCGCCCAGGCGGTCGAAGCCGTAAGTAAAGAAACGGCGAAAAGACAGATGAAAAATAACGCGAATTTATTTTTATATCTTTCAAACCCCTTAAATAACATAACTACCCTCGTAATTAATAAATTTGACCACGAGCGCCGCATTATATTGTATTTACACGGCGGCCGCATTTATTGTAAATATATCATATAAGTCCGGCAAAGTCAATTCAAAAAAATAGTACGGATAGTTTGCCGTCGAGGGCGGCCGGCTTATGCGGGCATGAAAGCCGGGCCGTTATCTGCAGTTTTTGAGGTTAATTCAAGGAAAATATCTTCGAGCGATTTGAGAGCGCCGGCCGCCGTTCCCGCGCCGTTATGCTTCGCGCGCAGCTGCTCGACGCTGCCTTCGGCAACGAGCTTTCCGGAGCCTATTATGGCGACCCGGTCGCATATCTTTTCGGCCACTTCCAGTATATGCGTGGAAAAAAAGACGGTGGCGCCGCCGGCGGTCATTTCCTTGAGAGTGTCTTTAAGCGCGCGGACCGACTGAGGATCGAGGCCGGAAGTGGGTTCGTCGAGGAATAAAACCGGCGGTTTATGGCACATGGCGGCCACTATTCCCAGTTTTTTACGCGTGCCCAGCGAGTAGCTTTCTATAACGGAATCTATATGCGGTCCGAGTTCGAACGCGTCTATAAGCCCGTTGACGCGGCCGGGCCGCTCGCCTGAAGCCACTTCGAAGATATCCATTATAAAATTTAAATATTGCATTCCTGTGAGCTTTTCGAACAGCATAGGAGTGTCCGGCAGATAGCCGCATAACTTTTTTGCGCCGACCGGGTCTTTTATCATGGAAATTCCGTTAATAAGCGCTTCTCCGGAATCCGGCGTAAGGATTCCCGTCAGTATTTTGATCGTAGTAGTCTTTCCGGCGCCGTTGGGGCCGAGAAAAGCGAACATTAAGCCGCTGTCGACTTTGAACGATATCGAGTCGAGCGCGCGGCAGCCCGGATAATTTTTGGTGAGTGAAATGACTTCGATCAATTAAAGCTCTCCTTTTTCGTATCTTTTCAGGGCAAGATAATGCAGCCCGCCGTGCAGCGAAACCATAAGAACGACAAGCGCTTTCGCGGCCGCAAAATTAAGGCCGTATAAAAAATATATGAAAGCGCCTAAAAACATCATCACGCTTATCATAAGGCCGAAAGTCCCTTCCATGGTGATGGAATTTTTAAGTTTGCCCTCGGATTTATAGTTGGCGAAATAAAAGCCGAAATCGGCCACGATTAGATTAAACCATGCCACGGCGAAGACGAAAGCCGTTACAAGCGTTTTATATCCGATGAATTCCGGAACGGCCGAGCGCTTGAGCGCGAAAGCCAGGCAAAGCGACGTAACGGCAAGATTGAACAAACAGTAAACTAAATATTTGACCCAGAAAATTTTATTTATTCCGACCGGCAGGCTTTTATATATCATTATGGCGCTTCCTTCCATGCCGAAGCAGAACAGCGTGGAATTCATCGCCGTGGCGTATATCGTAAATATGAGAAACGAAAAAACGCCCATATCGGCGAAGGAAAAATCCATGTAAGTCAGAAGCAGGAACATCGCGGGCATTATCAGCAGCGAATAAACGATCTGGGTATTTCTAAGGACTCCGAAAAATTCCTTTTTAAAAAGCGCGGCGATAGGCGGCAAACTTTTGAACGAGCGCCGGCCGGAAATCGCGCCTGACGATTTAACAGCGGCTTTTTCGGATTCGACGCCTTTATGGAAGCATGAAATGAAAAGATTGTATGAAATAAAATACGACAGCGCGGTAAGCGAGACGAATAAGAGCAGATAGTAGGCCGCCGAGGAATAGTTGCCGCCGGACAGGCCGTGTATTATTCCAAGAAGCCATTTGGTCGGAAGCAATTCAAAAACAGGACTTTTAAATATACTGAAAAACGAGACTAATTTTACCTGAGGCATGTTTAAAAGCTTAGAAGGGTAGTTCTGAACGACTATAAACGCCAGAACGAATATTACGCTCAGGCACCACGTTATAAACTCCGCCGAGCGCTTTGAAAAATTGCGGGATATCGTTAAAGTAAGGGCGAGTACCATGAAAGAAATTAGCATTTCAAACGCGATAAACAGCGAAGCGGCCGCAAGGAAAATCCAGAACCCGCCGCCGAGCATGTAAGCGAGGCCGAAAAACAAAGGCAGCGAAAACGCTATGTCGAAATAATTAAAAAAAATCATATCGAAAATTTTAGCGAAAAAGAGCGTCGTATTATTTATGGGAAGCGGAGCGAGTTTTTCTATGAACGACGAATTGAAAACCGATTTCATCGTCACGAATAAATTGGCCGAAGCTGTGAAGCCGAATAAGACGAACAGCGCAAGCGCAAATGAATTTAAAAGCGGCGTAATCGGAACGATTTTAGCCGCGTCTTTGAATAGCGCAACGGCCGAGGCCGCTCCGCCTATAATGATGAGCGGCGACATAAGCAGAAGCACCCAGAATACGGTTCGCTTTTTGTCGTATCTGAGGACGTTAATAATCTCCAGTATGCTGTATTTTGCAAGTATCAGAAATTGTTTCATGAGCGGTCCGGCCGTAATTATTGTGGCGTCGTTATCCCCGGCCACACACGTTATTATATATTCAACGGCGCGCAAAGTCAAGATAAAATATCGCGTTTATCTAATTTTATTGACTTTACGGGCGAGTTTTGATAAGATAAAAAGAATTCCATGCCCGCTTCGAACGCGGAAAGGACGATTCAAAAACTGTCGAGGAGCTTTAATAATGAAAAACATCACTTTTCTGATAACTGTCCTGGCGCTATTTTTACTGCACAACAGCCCGGCTGCGGCCCAGAACTTAGCCGGCGGCAGGCCGCCTGTCGAAATCAAGCCGGGCACTTTTGAATTTTTTATGAAAAACGGCCTGGAGCAGTTTTCAAAAAACGATTTCGACCGGGCCATGGGCGAGTATGAAAAAGCCCTCAAAATAAGGCCTGCGGACGTCGACGCTCTGTACAACATGGGCCTTTGCCTTCAGTATAAAAAAGACAATCAGGCGGCTATGCGATACTATGAAAAAGCCGTCGCAGCCGATCCTCGCCATTACGCCGCCAACTTAAACGCGGGCATCGCTTCCGACGATATGGGCAAAACCGCCGAAGCGCTTTCATACCTGTTAAAAGCGGCATCGCTGGAGCCGGGACGTTTCGAAGCGTATTACAACCTTTCAAATATATACCTCGCTCAAAAAAAATACGCCGAAGCTATTGACGCCTGCAGGCGCGGGCTCGCCGCGAACCCGGTCCATGACAGGCTGCATAACAACCTCGGTAACGCTCTTTTTAACACGTCCAACGTGCGGGAAGCCATTAAATGCGCGCAGACTGCGGCGCTTATCAATCCTAAAAACGAGACCGCTTTTTTCAACCTCGGCACTTATTACGAAAAGGCTGGCGAGCCGGGGACCGCGATGGAAAATTATAAAAAAGCCCTTGAAATAAAGCCGGACCATTATGACGCCCAGCTCAATCTGGCAATACTCGAAGCGGAATCCGGCAACCTGATATCGGGCGAGGCCAGGCTCGCTAAAAACAAGCTTATTAATCCGTCGGACGCCAGAGCATATTACAACCTTGGCGTCATATACAGCATGAAGGGCGAAAATCAAAAGGCGCTGGCCGAGTTTAAAGCTGCTCTGGAACGCGACGCTTCTTATGCGGCAGAACTGGAGCCCTACATTAAACAACTTTCGGGCGGCAAATAAATCAAATCGTTTTTTATAAAACCTTAAGAAGAAAAGGAACGGTGAATAAATGAAAAAATATATCGCGGGAGTTTTGCGCTCGTCAATTATCGTTTTTGCGTTTTTGGCGTTTATGGCGGAAACTATTTTCTTGACGCCTGTTTTAAGCGCCCAGCCTAACGTTCTCGGAGACGCGATGGCGCTGATGAATTCCCAGAAATTCGGCGAAGCCAGAAAGATGCTCAAAGAAGCCATTCAAAAAGACCCGGGTAACGAACTTTTATGGGTTTCATACGACAGCTGCGTCAGAAGCGAAATGCTTTCTAAAAACGATGCGAACGGGGCCGCTTATAAAACGCAGCCGTCCGCCGCAGCCGCGACTCCGCCGGCTGAAGAACTTAAAGCACAGGCCGCCGCGGCGACTTCAGAAGCCTCCGTCGCCGGCGGAACGCAGACGGGCGCGGCCGAAAAAGAGATAGACTGCACGATACTCGAAGCCGACTTTTCCGGCGGAACCGCCGCAGGCGACCTGGCGTGCCTTCTTAACGAAACGTTCAAATTCGTTTCAGTGGACGGCG
>JAKPTH010000253.1 GCA_029571125.1 bacterium | reverse complement strand
TGCTGATTTCCGCAAACAATTCCTGGCGTAATCTGTCCCGGCAGGAAGCCTTTTTTCACAACCCCTGCAACGTGGGAGAAAATTATATCCAGCTATGCGAATCCGCCTTTAACAAAGGGTATCCGGACGCAAAATCAGTCAGAGACCGGATCGTCAAAATAATACAGGGCGAATCAGAAGAATCCATAGAAGAAATTTACGATTTCATAAACGAAAAAAGCGTTTGTTTTCAGGTCACCATCAAGCGTTTTGAAGGCATCGGCCCCGTAAGACTGTTAATAATCTACGAAAACATCACCGAGCGAAAAAAATCCGAAAACATACTGGTAAGGATGAATCAAACATTCCTGAGCCTCACTTCCAGCCCCGATAAAAATATTAAAATCCTAACGGATATTTGCGGCGAATTATTCGAAACCACTTCGCTTTACAATAAAATTTCCAGCGGCCGAATTAAAACTGCTTTTTCATATAACGCTCCGCCGGATTACAATCCCGTCGACAGCGCGGAAGGGCATATCTGCACCGACGTAGTAAACGAAAGCGCCGTGAACCCCGGAGTCCGCTATATCAATAACCTGGATAAAACTAAATATTTTAACAGCGACCCGAACGTTAAGCGGTATAACCTTAAAACATATCTCGGAAAACCGGTCTTCTGCAATGGCACATGCGCCGGAACGCTTTGCGTCGTTTATGACAAAGACGTAGAAAATAATCCGGGCAATAATAGAATTATAGAAATTATCGCAACGGCGATAGGCATAGAAGAGGAACGCAAGCTGGCCGGCGAAAAGTTAAACCAGATGTCGCGTGCGATAGAGCAGAGCGCAAGCACCATCGTTATTACCGATATTAAAGGCAATATAGAATACGCCAACCCGAAATTCTCAAAAACAACCGGCTACTCGATCGAAGAAGCCAGGGGAACCAATCCCAGAATTTTAAAGTCCGGAGAGATGTCCCCCGAAGATTATAAAAAGCTCTGGGAAAGCATTTCAAACGGCAAAGAATGGCGCGGCGAATTCCATAACAAAAGGAAAAACGGAGAACTTTACTGGGAATATGCAACCATATCTCCGCTGAGGAACCTGGAAGGCGAAATCACCCATTACCTGGCGGTTAAAGAAGATATAACCGAACGCAAGCTAATCGAGCTCGAACTCGCCAAAGCCAAAGCGGCCGCAGAATCCGCCAATCAGGCGAAAAGCGAATTTCTTGCCAATATGAGCCATGAAATAAGAACTCCCATGACGAGCGTAATGGGCATGGCCGAACTGCTTTTAGACACTAATTTAAGCGAAACGCAAAAAAAATATTCGCGTCATATACACGAATCGGCTAACTTACTGCTTACTATAATTAACGACATTCTGGATTTTTCAAAGATAGAAGCCGGTAAAATGACCATAGAAAACATCGATATGAACCTGGGTTCATTGATTTCCAACCTGTCCGAAATGATGGGAGTTAAAGCGCTTGAAAAAAATCTAATACTCTCGACTCATATTAGCGAAGAAGTTCCCGCCAATTTAAAGGGCGATCCGGTCAGAATAAGGCAGATTTTATTAAACCTGCTCAATAACGCCATAAAATTTACGAAAAAAGGGTCCGTTACCCTGAACGTCAGTTTGATAAGCGCCGGCGAAAAAGACGCGGAAATCAAATTCGAGATCACCGATACCGGAATAGGCATGCCGCCCGAAGTTTTGAACAACCTTTTCAAGCCATTCGTTCAGGCGGATTCTTCGACGACCAGAAGATACGGCGGGACGGGCCTGGGACTGTCAATTTGCAAAAGGCTGGTCGAAATGATGAAGGGCGCGATCGGCGCCGTCAGCAAAGAAAACGAAGGCTCGACATTCTTTTTCACCATAAGGCTGGAAAAAGGCGGCGCGCAGGACGCGGCCGTCAAAACCGAAGACGGAGCCCAGCCGCACGCTCAAAAGAAATCGGCGCTAAAAGATTTCAACGCCGCGCCTATGGAAACCGTTTCGATACTTCTGGCCGACGATAACCCTTCCAACCAAAGGGTTCTGCTTCTTCAATTAAACAAGCTCGGTTACAAAAAAGTGCATGTAGCCTCCGACGGGCGGGAAGCCGTCGAGATGTGCTCCTCGGAAGCTTACTCGCTCATATTGATGGACTGCCAGATGAACATTATGGACGGCTTTGAAGCCACCAGGATAATCCGCGCCAAAGAGGCCGGCCAGGACAGACATACTCCGATAATAGCCCTCACGGCAGACGCCATGAGCGGCACGCGCGAAAAATGTATCGACGCAGGCATGGACGACTACATAACCAAGCCGATAGGCATTTCTCATCTCCAAAATATTTTAAACAAATGGCTTTTGAATTTTTAAAAAGAAATTTATAAGCTTTATTAGTTTTATATAATTTAATCAGTCGGCGCGCTTTTTGGGTTTTTTATAATCTCCGCGGCATTGATCTTTAGGGTATTTTTTTACGTTTTTTTCTACCTTATTGATTATAGCGCTCGCAAGATCGATTTTTAAAACATTCGCAAGCGAAAGGCAGTACAATATTATATCGGAAATCTCATCGCAGGCTTCCTTATATAGCGGTGATTCTTTATTTACGGCCATAGCCTCTTCGTTTTTAATCCACTGGAACAGCTCCATCAATTCGGCCGCTTCAATAGCGATTGACATCGAGAGGTTTTTGGGATCGTGATATTTGTCCCACTCGCGTTCCCTCACGAAATTTTTCATAACGCTTTTAAGCTCCGCTATAGTGGTGGTTTCGTCTCCCGGCGTCCGTCCATCGTTTTTATGTAAATCTTTATCGGTCTTCATTAATTTTCTTCACCTTGCTTTACCGTTTTTTTTTCGAACCATGCTTTTAAGAATTCATAAATAATAGGCAATATTGAAATGAAAATAACTATGGGTATAACGATTTTAAGCGGGAACCTGTTTCCGATATAATAGCCTATCATCGACATGCTGGTAATCCAGCTGATGCCGCCGGTTATATTGTAAAGAGCGAATTTTGAATAATTCATCTGGGCCACTCCCGCTATAAAAGGCGCAAAAGTCCTTATTATAGGGACGAACCTTGCGAGGATTATAGTTTTGCCGCCGTATTTTTCATAAAATTCCTTTGTTTTGATTAGATGGCTTTTTTTAAAGAACATCGAATCTTCACGGGTGAAAATTTTAGGCCCTATTTTATAGCCGAGAGAATAGCCGACCGCGTCGCCGATAACGGCGGCAAGGCATAAAACTACAATCATTGTAGCCAGATCGAGATGCCCACGGGCGGCGATAACGCCGGCGGTCACCAGAAGCGAATCGCCGGGGAGGAAAAATCCTACCAGTAAGCCTGTTTCGCTAAAAACTATAACGGTTAAAACGGTAAGTCCGCCCCACGAAATCAGCTGGTCAAGGTTTTGCGTAGAAAGATGAGTGAAAAAAAACTCAATAGCTTCGATCATTAAGATTACCTCAATCAAATTAATTTATTGTAAAACGTTTTGCCTTACGCTAAAACCTTAAACAATACGAAACATTCGCCCAATTTTCAGGGCGGAACGTTAAAATAAATTTCGGCTTTAAAATAAATAAAATTATAAGCTGACCGCCTAAATATTATTTATTTTAAAGCGCGAACATAGCAACGCCGGAAGCTTTAAATTACGAATCTTTCAAAAGTCACGTCGCGGGTTTCCACGCCAAGTTTCGAAACTTTAAAAGGCACGTTGGGATATAATATGGCGTATTCTTCTCCCCAGTAAAGCGCCGTAGCTATGCGTCCGACCGCGTCGCATTTCATGATGCCGGAGCCGGAGTCGCCGGAGACTATTACGAGATCACGCATCGGCTTGAATATATAAGGATTCTTATCGATAGTGTTATAAGCGTAGGAACCGGCTATCATGCTTTCGAGACGGGCGTTCTTAAACTGAGGAAAAACCTCGACGAGAACTGGCAGAATGCTGTTTTCATAATAATCGCGCTCGGGTTCGCAATCGAAATTAAAAGCGCGGCCGATGTTGTCGGCGCATCCTACGTAAATGCATTCTTCGCGAGGTTCGGCCTTTACATATATGCCGGCTTTTTGAATTATGGTAAACGGAAGCATATTAAGATCGTTAAAGCCGGGGCAGTTTTTTATAAGCGGCTCGAGCGAGCTGCCTTTTACCTGAAAAAGCTGACGTTTTTTAGGTTTTATGTGCGCGTCGAGGCCGATCGGATCGAGCAGTTCTTTAGCCCATACGCCCGCGGCTATGATGGTGGTCTTAGCATAAATTTCGCCGTTAGCTGTGCGGACCCCTGCGATCTTCGGCTCCTGCCATACAAGAGGTTCTCCGGGAATATCGAGTTTTTCTTCGGGCTCTAAAATAAGCGATTCGACTTTAGTGTTAAATTTAGTTATGCCGCCGAGTTTTTTAAATTCGTTTTCATAATATGAAACTATGGCGCCAGGGTCTATGGAGCCGCATTTTTTGCCGAGAAGGCCGCTTTTAATTCTTGAAAGCCCCATCATCTGGCATTCGTCCGATGAGTAATTATCTATATTCAATCCGGGTATCGCGCGAAGCTCTTCGGCGAATAGAACGGAAAAGTCAACGCCGTTTTCTTTCATGGCGTAAATTGCGTCCTGTGATTTTTTAAATTTGTCGTCGGTCATAAGCCACAGGTAACCGCACATCTTGATATTAAGCCCGAAGCCTTTTTTTTCGATGTCTTCGAATTTATTTATAGATGTGTTAGTCAATATGACGTTTTCCGGCGACGAAAAAGTGTTTCTGATTCCGGCGGCGGATTTGCAGGTATTGCCTTCGCCCGCGCCGCCTTCGCGGTCGATGACCATAACATTTAAAGCCCTGTCAGTCTGCTTTAAGTAAAAAGCTGTCGCCATTCCGAAAACTCCGGCGCCCACTATAATAACATCGTATTTCATGTTGTCCGACATTTTTACCATCCCCTATCGATTTATAAAAATATAGCCGTTTTACAGGCCTGATTTTTTATTGACTTTGCCCGTCGGCCTCCGCCGAACGGATAATCGTTTATTTACCGTCGCCGGCGCCTTTACGGCCGGAAACGAACATTGCGCTCAGTATATTTGCCGCCACAACGCCGAAAATTATTCCGACAATAGCGTGCTCAAAATAAATGCCCAGCGCCATGCCTATTAAAAATCCGTTTAAGAGAAAGCCTCCCTGAATATCCTTGCGGTTGCCGTAAAAAATATCGCTGATAAGCGAGCTCAAGAAAAATCCTATCAACGCTCCCGCAACGACGCCCGCGCCTTCAGCTAAATTAGCGCCGATAACCATGCATACGAACATTGAAAAACATCCGAACGCGCATCCCGGTTCCTTCTTTTCGGCAGGTTCAGCCTGACGAGGCGCGGCTTCGTATGCGGCCTGCTTAAAATTCTCAGGCCGGTCCGGACCGTTTTCGGTTCCGGCGTTTCTGAGGTTATTTAAAACATCGGCCGAAGGAGGTTCTTTATATCTTCGGCCGCGGATATTTTCGGGCGGCGCTTCGAAGCGGGTGGCTATCAAAAGCCCAACCGCAAGGCCGATGGCGGCGCCTAAAGGCCCCATGAGTCCCGCGCCGGCGAAAAAGCAGAATAGTCCGAAAGGAATTCCCAGGTTGAAAGATGCGTTTTTTTTATCGTCGAGTCCCGTATATTGTCCGTATGTTTTGTAATCGGCTTTATATGCGTCCCGTACCGGCTGATTTTTTTGCGAAGACGGCTGCTCATAAGCATTGCCGGCGCCGTACGCCTCGCCGGACGAATAGCTTTCGCTCTTGAAATCGGTTTGAGCCTGCTTTTTTTTATAATTATCTTCGGCGGTGGGGTTTTTTCGCTGCGCGCCGTCGTTTCTCGAGTCGTCCGTTCCCGCGGATGCGCGCGACATTTTTTTCGGAGGATTGATTATGGCGTGAAATTCATTTATCTTTTCTTCGATAACGTCGAGTTCATTTCTGGTGATTTTAGTTCTTTTATCGCCCACAGCTTCGAAATATTGATAAACATCGTTAAACTGCTTCTGAAACTCGAAACCGATATCGGCAGAAGTATAGTTCTGATAATTTTTGATTTTTTGATTGTAAAGCGAGATAACCGACCGGGTGCGCCTGACGAGCTCGACGGCCCTGCCGGCGCCGTCTTTTGGCCCCTGCCTGGCCAGCATTACGAACTTCGGATATACATTCACGTTCCAGAAATCTAAAAAAACATCGAATAATCGGCGATCGTTCGCGTTTAAAATTTCAAGCTCCGGAACTTCCGATATTTCCTCGCTAAGAATTTCGAAATTTTCGTTTTCGTTATCCGTTATCTGTTTCATAAGCGGCATCTCTTACTGTAATAGATGGCATTCTGCTTCTGACGGGCCTTAATTAAGTAAGATAATACCAGAAAAGATAGTTAACTTCAATAAAAATATTTAAAATTTTCGGCCTGAATTCAATACCTATCTTAAAAACGCGAGAGTTATTACAGCGACGGCAAGACCGATTAAAGCGTCTCTTAAAAAATACCACATCCTCCAGAGTACCAGATCGGCTGCAGCGGCCCCCAGGGCAACCCCGAAAATTCCGCCCAGGATAGCTCCGCCGGTACTGGCTTCATTGGAAGTTCCGAATGCGAACATGCCTACAATCATGAATATAAAGGCGAAAAAGATGCAAAAAAATAGTTCGGCGGCCTCGGCCCCTGGCGGCTTCCGCTTAAGGTTTTTCGCCTCTTTTTTATCCGCGGCGTTATCGTTAACCGTTTCCGGCTTCTTTTTACGGTTTTTTTTCACTTCGGCCGGCGGCGCAGTTTGAGTTGCGGCCATATCGCCGGCGGCGGCGGCGGCTTCATGCCTTCGTTTTTCGTCATAAAGGGCGGCCAGAGAGCGTAAAACGCTTTCGAACTCGAGAAGGCCCGATTTTGAAACCCTGCCTTCGGCTACCAGCTTATCTATATAATCGATCTTGACCTTGAAATCTTCGTATAAATAAAACGGCGCGTCCTGAGGCATTTTATAAGAAGCGACACGGCCGGCCAGAGCGAGAGTATTTTTAAAATTCAAAAGTTCTTTAAGGCATTCGCCGGCGCCTTTTTTATCGTTATTCTGAGCCAGAAAAGCGAATCTGGAATAAATATCGCTTGAAAAATAATCGCTTAAAAGGCCGTAAACCCCCGGATCCAGTTTTCGAAGAAACTCCAGCCCGTCATTCTTTACGATTTCCGAGCAAAGCAGATCGAAACATTTTACGTCAGCGCCTTCCGCGGAGATTGAATCGTAATTTTTCAAAACCTCCGGAGCGGGTTCCGCCTTTTGAGAAACCGCGGCGGCGGCGATTTTTTTTGATTTTTTCCGGGGCGCTTTTTCCATCTCTTCACTCTTTTCGGGGCTGCGTTTTTTCGCCGCAGCTATTTTCGCAATTCAAATTAAAAAAGCATTCGAAATTTTTTATGCACGCGTGTATCTTACTTTTATCGGGGCAATTAAGGGCGCGCGCTATAGGGCCGCCGCATATCCTGCTTATTATGGCCTGCTTTAAAGCGTTAAGCGATTTTTCTTTGTTTTTATAGTCCTGCGGCATTTTTCGGGCAAATTTATCGAGCTCGGTTTCTACTATTTTTTCGACGTTCGAACGGAATTTTTCTATAAAAGGTTTTACCGAACGGCCTTCATACCAGTCTAAAAAACGGGCGGCCTCGGCGTCGATCAATTTAGAGGCGGCGGAAGCGGCTTTTTTTCTGGCGGAAACGCTTTCGGTTATAATTGCGCCTATATCGTCGATATTAAAAAGCTTTACGCCGTTAATCGAGGAAATTTCAGGATCTATGTCGCGCGGCACGGCGATATCGATAATTACCTGACGCCTGCCCCTGGTTTTAAACGAGGCGGCTTTGTACTTATCGTATTCCACTATGAAATGCGGCGAATCGGTGGAAGATATTATTATGTCGTAATCACGGATAATTTTATAAAGCGATGAAAAATCGAAGGCGGTCGAGCCGTATTTTTCGCCGAGCGCAGACGCGCGTTCCAGAGTTCGGCTTATAACCGCGCTTTTTTTTATACCGCTTTTAATAAGGCATTCCATAGAAAGTTCCGCGGTTTCTCCAGCGCCTATTACAAGCGCGGAAAAAGACGAAAGATCGCCCAGTTCGTTTTTAGCCGCGGCCACGGCCGCGCTGCTGACGGAGGCCGAGCGCCTGCCGATCGCCGTTTCGCTGCGGGCCATTTTTCCGGTTTTAACGGCCTGGTGAAAGAGCTTGTTGAGCAAATATCCGGTCGTCCTGGCCTCGCACGCCGAAGAATACGCGTGCTTCACCTGCGAAAGTATCTGGGATTCGCCTATTATCATTGAATCAAGCCCGGACGCCACGTTAAAAAGGTGGCGCGCGGCGGCTTCGTCGAAAAGCGTGTAAAAACGTTCGTCAGAGCGGACTGGAAGCGTTTTGAAATACTCCGCCACGGACTTGATAACTGAAACGCTCGCGCTTCTGGCGCCTATGGAGCAATAAAGTTCGAAGCGGTTGCACGTGGATAAAAGCACGCACTCCTTAACGCCGGCGCGTTCGATAAAATAGCGCAGGGCGGAACCGAGCTGCGATTTTGGCACGGCCAGTTTTTCACGTTCTTCTATGGATGAATTTTTATAATTTAATCCGATCAAACAAAGCATTGCTCTTACAGCCTTCTATTAAAAATTCCCGTACGAATGCAGACCGCTCAACAGATAATTGACGCCGAAATAAGTGAATAAAGTGGATATAAAACCCAGCGCGGTGATATAAGCCGCGGGCCGGCCCCTTAAATTAACGTTATACCTGGCATGCAGGTATGCCGCATAAATAAACCAGGTGATAAGCGCCCAGGTCTCTTTCGGGTCCCAGCTCCAGTATGCGCCCCAGGCCCTCTGCGCCCATATGGCTCCAAAAACCAGCGCGCCGAGAGTGAAAACGGGAAGGCCGAACCCTATCGCCCTGTAACTTATATCCTCAAGCGTTTCCGACGGTGGCGACATTAATATTATCACATTTTTAAAAAAATAAAAAGACATGGCGCCCGCAAAAAAAACAAATGCCGGAACCGTTAAAAGCAGGCTTCTGTCGGCTAAAACAGAGCGCTTGATCAGAAGCGCGGTCACGAAATACGAAATAACCGAAATAAAAAGCGCAAAATTCAAGGTCACAAATACCGTGTGAAAAACTTCACGGCGGCCCGCGCTTTTTTCGCCGCACGGCTTAAGAATATAAAGAAGCGCGGCCACGTACGAAAGCGCAAAAGCGGCCTCGCCTATGAAAGTCACCAGAACGTGGAGCACCAGCCAGTAGCTCTGCAGCGCCGGCACCAGGGGCTTTATATCGCGCGGAAGCACGGACGCTACGGCAATCATCGTAAAAGCTATGCTAATCACGAACGGTCCGAGAGCCTTCGTCTTGTAGCCGTACTCGATCCAGACGTAAAAAAGCGCTATCAGCAATGAAAATACCGAAAGCGACTCGAACATATTCGACATCGGCGCGTATCCAGCCTTCTGCGACCTCAAAAGAAGCGCAAGCGAGTGGCTGATTATGCCCGTCCATAAAAAGGACGAGCTGAATAAACCGGGTTCTTTTTTCTGCCAGAACAGGATGTAAAAATATAAAAAAGCGCAGATGAAATACGAAAAAAACGCCGTGCTGAAAGCTATTTCATCAAGCATGGAACCCGCGTTCATTAATTTTTCCGTCATCTTAAAACCTCATTATTGCAATTATTTGTCCGAGCCGTCTTCGAATTCAAAAAGGCGCGCGAACCCGGCCGCGAAATCCGGGCCGTCTTTATTGGTGATCGCGCCCGCGGTAATACATTTACGCGACGCGTCGAATGAATACCATATTCTTTTGCGGCTTATATTAAACGACATAAAAAGCCCGCACGTGATCAGAAAGCAGCCGAACCACACAAGGCCGGCTCCGGGATCATAGTTTATCTGAAGTCCGCTGCCCTCCCGCTCGGCGATTTCGAGGCTTTCTATATCCAGAGCGAAACCGCAGCCGGATTCCTTAAGAGCAGAGTCGGCGAACCCTTTGATATTTTTAAAAAGCCATACCGGTTTCGTTCCGCCGGTGAGGGAGTCCGTCATCACTAATTTTACGGCCGGGTTATCGGCCGCGTCGCCGGCGGAATAAATTTCACGGCTTTCTGGATCGAAACGGAAATCTGGCACGAACGAGGAGAGCCTGAACTTGAATTTGCCGCCCTCCGCGATTTTTTCATCGCCTATATTTTTAAATTCGAGCGTCTCGGATCGAGCCGGGCCTGATTTTTGATTATAAACAGCCGTAAGGCTTAATTTTTTAATTCTATCCTGCGACTTGTAATAAGAAGACTGGTAAATATCGACGCCTTTATATCTGAGCGGCGAATTAACGGAGATTACGCCGCTGAACATTTCACGCCCTTCGTCGATTAAGGTAAAGCGCGTGTTCCAGTTTTTAACGTGCGTTTCGCCGGTATTCGTGGAATCCGAAGGAAAATACTCGGTCGTAAAGTCCGTTACCTTTAGGCTGAAAATTTCCCTGCCGCCCTCCGCTTCAAGTTTCTTCAAAAGCTCGCCTGCGGCGACATGGGAATCCGAGCCCGTTTCGCGCGAACGTATCGCCAGTCTTTCGAGTTCGTTCCTTAAAGCCTGGTAGCGCGCCGCGGGAACTTTGTAAGTATCGCCGGGATAAAGCCGGGCGTAGGTTTTATAACCGAAAATATTGCCGATCATGGCGCCTGCGATTATAACGATAATGCTCAGATGCACCAGCTGCTCGCCGGCGAAAAAATACCTGCCGGATTCGGCGTACCCGGCCGTTCCGTCTTCCAGAGTTTTTGTAAAAAGCTTGTAACCGGCCATTTTTAGTTTTTTTTCAAAAGCGGCGAGGCGGCGGGCGTCAAAATCCTCGACCGAGCAAATATATTTCAAACCGGCTATATGTTCTTCGGGCGAAGCTTCGCCGGTATAAGAAAGCGCGCGCACTCTTCCTTTGAGCCGCCTGATGGTGCAGACGAAGATATTGAGGCACAAAAAAGCGACGGCGAAATAAAAAATGAAAGAATGATATATATCGTTAAGCGAAAAAAGAAAAATCAAATTTGCAAAACCGCCGTAACGCTCGACGTAGAAAGAATAAGGCTTCATCTGAGGCAGGAAGGTCCCGGCTGCGCATATCAGAGACACCATAGCGATAAGAACCACGGCCAGTCTGACAGAACTGAAAATATTCGCGGCGTTATTTAAAAAGCCGCCCGCATTTTTTTGCGTAATAGTTTCCGCGCTCATTTCATCTTTCTTTCCCGCCGCGCGGGCGGATTATTTTTCCGGCTCATAGCCGCAATAAGGTTCTTCCGCGAAACAATCGCCGTTCGAAGCGAGCGCGCGCGCCCTGCAGCCGCCGCAAACTTTTTTATAGGCGCACTTTCCGCATTTACCTTTTAAAAGCGACAGATCGCGAAGTTTCATAAAAAAATCCGAATGCGTATAAATTTCACTGAATTTTTTCTCGCGTATATTTCCGGCGGCGATCGGCATATAACCGCACCCCTGGACTATTCCGCAGGCCGAAACGAAAGCGAAGCCGCAGCCGGCCAGGCAGCCTCTTGTTTTAGCGTCCATGCCGAAGTTGCGTTCGGTTATTTCGAGACCGTCCGCGCGGGCGCGTTCGCGCATTATCCTGTAATAATGGGGCGCGCATGTGGCTTTTAAATTTATTCTTCCGCCGATTTCGCGTTTTTTATCGTAAAACCAGTTCAGCAGGCGTTCATATTCGACCGCGGAAATTTCCTCGCCTTTCATATTTTCGGCGCGGCCCGTAGGCACCAGCATGAAAATATGTATCGAAGACGCGCCGAGAGTTTCCGCCAGACGGAATATGGCGTCTATTTTATCGTAGTTATGCCTGGTGACGCTTATATTGATCTGAATTTTTATCCCGGCCGCCTTGAGAAGTTCTATTCCTTTGAGGCTCATCGCAAACGCGCCTTCCACGCGCCTGAATTTATCGTGCTCCGCGGCATTCGGGCCGTCTATGCTGACGCTGGCGGCCGATACGCCGCAGGCGGCAAGACGCGCTGCGATTTTTTCGGTAATCATCGTCGCGTTAGTGGCGAGGACTTTGTTAATGCCCAGGGCGGCGGCATATTCGAGTATTTCAAAAAAATCCGGCCTGATAAGCGGCTCTCCGCCGCTCATTATAAGAACGGGCTTACCCGGCATCGACGCTATATCTTTTAAAAATTCAAAACATTCGGCCGTGCTCAGTTCGCTTTCGGAGCGCTCCATAGTAGAGCACGCACGGCAGTGGACGCATTTAAGATTGCACGCCGCGCTCATTTCCCATGCTATGAGGCGCGGCGAAACCGCCGGAGCGCATGCCGTACCGCTAAAATATATCATATTTTCCTTTTTTAATTCTCTTATGCTGTAAAGCAGCTTATATGAAGACGCGCCTGAGCTGGCGGCAATTTTTTGGGCTACGGCCTCGCACTCGGACTTTTCATGCCCGTGCACCATGGCGTAAAGGTTGTACGGCCATTTTTCGGACTTCGCTCTTTTGTAGCAATGGCTCACTTCCGCGAAAGACGCTGCATATTCGCCAGCCGCGTCTATTTTATCGGCATCGACGTTAAAAACGCACATGGCGTTCGCGGAATAGCCGATTTGCCTCTGGCCGAGTATCGCCGCCGCGCGCCTTATGCGTTTTTCTTCGGCCAGCGTGCGAAGCGCGCGCACCGCTTCGGATTCGCTCATGCCGAGCTCCGAAGCTATTTTCTCAAACGGCCGCCCGGTTATTTCAATTCCGCCCGCGACTTTATTTATTAATTTTTTTTCAATCTCCGTAAGCTCTCTCATTTTTCGCAAGTCCCGCCGTATCCGGCTTTCAGATCAAAACCTACCTTTATTTTATAAGTTTTTTCTGAAGGCAGAAAAAGGTAATCGCCGATAGCGAGTTTCGTTTTTATTTCTTCAAGCGTTTCGATTATTTTTTTTTCGCTTTCCTCAGTAACGGTAAACCAGACATTATATGAATCGTCATCCCGGATATAGTTGTGCGTGACCGATTTGTACGAACTGATCAGTCCGGCGGCCTTTTCGATATCGGCCGGAGAAACTTTCACCGCGGCGAGGGCGCTTTTATATCCAAGCGCCGCCGCGTCGAAAATAGGCCCGATCCGCCTGATATATTTTTTTAAATAAAGCGATTTTATGCGTTCGATAGTTTCTTCTTCGCTTATATTCATTCCGGCGGCGCAAAGACGCGAGGCGATAACTTCAAAAGGTCTCTCGCACAGAGGCACTTCGTTTTGTATAAGTTCGAGTATTTTAATATCTAATTCGGTTAACATAAACTCTCACCAAAATATTTCGAAAGCGAGTAAACTTGACTAAAACACTTATGTATTGTATTATTTTATATTATCAAGAATAATTAATATTGTCAATTAAATACCATAGATTTTTTATATTTTTTGTTTTTAACGCATTATTTTATTTACAAATCTTATTTTTTTATGATAAAATATAATTCATCAATTTCAGAATATTGTTTTATTATTACTTTTAGCGAAATTTTGGAGGCTGCCCTTGAATGAAAGCGCGCGCAACATAGTAATAATATCGGCCGTGGTGATCGCGCTCGCGCTCGCGTTTCTTTTTATGCGCTCAAAAAAACAGCCCGATTACGACTACGGTCTTATAACCGAAAACCGCGGATCGGAAAAGACGGACTCGCGGAACGTTCCTAAAGCCGGTTCAAAAAAAGACCGTGAAGACGGCAAGCCTCAATACGCGGACGCCGCGTCTATAAGAATAGCCAATTTCGTGCCCCCGAAATCTCTTGAAAACGTATATAACTCTCTGCGATCGGGCCAGGTGGACAAATCGCTCTCTGAAATAGACGCCATGGAAAAAGGAATATTGTCGCCCGAAGAAAAAATCGTAGTCAATTATACCAGGGCGCAGATTTTCTTTACTTATAAAGATTTCAAGGTAGCAAGGCAGATGTTCGAAAAATTTATCGCCGAAAATCCCACTCATCCGCTGGTAGAAAACGCCCAGAATACGATAAATTTTATCGATAACTACGACAAACACATGGAGCAGTATAAAAAATTCGAAGATGAGATCAAAAAGACCGGCGGCCAATAAAGGCCTAACATTCACGCAGGTGCTGATAGCCATAGTATTGCTGAGCGTAACCGTAATACCGGTAGCGTCGGTTTTTTTCGTGTCCAACCGCAACGTCGAAAAAGGCGGCGCCCTGCTCGACGCAACCATTATTCTCCAGTCGATAATCGACACGGTTAAAGACGATAAGTTCATCTTCGATAATAAAGGTAAATCGATCAGTTTTCCCGACCCTAAATATCCGGCTCTGGAAATCGAAAAAAATTTCCTGGAGCGCTATAAGGCCAGCGGAGTTATTAAAATAGAGCAGGCGGAAGGCCACAACGACGCCGGGCTGGCCGAATTAAGCGTAACTCTTTACTGGAACGAAAACGGCGTCAAACGCGAAACGTCCATAAACACTTACGTCGCCAATATCAACGACGTAAAATTTTTAAAAGTAGAGTAATTTATTATGCGCATTATCTGCGGCCGGCCGTTCCGGGTAACGCCGTCCAAATACGCGTGCGGCGGTTATACGCTGGTTGAAATTATGATAGCCATGGCTATAGCCGCGCTTCTTATGACCAGCGTATTCTACGCGTTCAGCCAGAACATGGACTCGTGGCACCGCGGAGAAAAAAAACTCGCGCTGCAGTCCGAAATATCGACTATAATGTCGCGTATTTATTACGATTTAAAACGCATAAACCCGGCGATATATTACGACCAGAACTTCGATCTCTGGGTTTCGGGTGAAAAATTCAAGGAAGCCAAACCCAACGAAGTGGAACTTATCGATGAAAACCAGAACAGGCAGGACGGTTTCGAACGAATTAAATTCAAAATTTTCATGGTGGAGCCTTTCGCGAAAAGCCAGGTAATAGAATTTTACTTAAAAAAAGACCCGAATTCGATCGAAACAAAATATATAAAAAATAAATACGGTTCGGCCAACGTTTTAATACGCCTTTGCGATGGAGACGAGACTATAATTTCAGAACACGTCGATGAGCTCAAGTTTAAAAAAGAGCCGTCCAGAATATCTACGCTCAACATCCACGTCAAGGTAAATATGCCGCCCGAATACAGGGCTGAAAAGCGGACTGACTTCATAGACCTTAAAGTCAAATTCGACAACGACCATATAACGCTTCGCGAAGCCCTGGCTTCTACGGCAAAATAAAATATATAAAAATTAAAGCATAGTGCGTGATTAACCGTTAATTAATTCATTATATGAACGATATTAAAACGAAATGTTTTTTAAATGACAACACTGGGAGTACGTTATGGAATATACTGTTAAATTACCGGCATTCGAAGGGCCCTTCGACCTTTTATTTCATCTTATAGAAAAAGACAAGCTAGACTTGAACGATATACCTTTAGCCAAAATAACCAGCGGCTATCTGGAAATGATCGAAACGATGCAAAAATTCGATATCCATATAGCCGGAGAGTTTCTCGTCATGGCCGCGTCGCTTTTAAGGCTGAAATCGCTTTCGCTTCTGCCTAAAGCCAACGAATACGACCGTTACCTCAATCCGCCGATGCCCGGCGGCGATTTCGACCTTCCTGAAAACGAAGAAGACTCTACGCCGTTTTATTTCGAATCGCAGGAAGACATGGTCAATAAACTCAAGGAATATAAAGTTTATAAAGATATGGCCCACAAGCTCCGCGAATGCGAATCGGTCAACAGCCGCATAATTTTCAAGCAGGTAAAACTCGAAGCCAAAACCAGCCTTCTGACGGACGACCTCAACATATACAATCTGGCCGAAGCTTTTAAAAACGTAATCAATAATATCAAAGACAAAAAATTCCAGCGCATAGTCGTCGAAAAGGTATCCGTAGAAGATAAAATAGATCAGATTTTAAAATTCTTAAATGAAATCAACGAAATTTCAACTTTTTCAAAACTGCTGGAGTTCAGCGAATCACGGCATGAAACGGTAATGACATTCCTCGCCGTTTTAGAGCTGTCGAAACTTCAGAAAATCGCGGTCGAACAATGCGATAACTTTTCTGAAATCGTAATTAAACCGAATTTCATGGCGCAGTCTGCCGCCGCTTAAGGGGTTTGATAAAGTGAAAAACGAGCACCTGATAATAGAGGCTTTACTTTTCGTATCGCCGGCGTCTCTGCCTTCTTCAAAAATAGCCGAAATACTGAAGTTAGAAACCAAAGAAGCCACCAGGATTATAGAAGAGTACGGCCAGATATTGCAAACGCGCCAGACCGCCTTTCAGCTTATAAAAGATCCTGACGGGTTCCGCCTTGGAACGAAGCCGGAATTTTTTCAATATATCGAAATGCTCGTAGCCCCCAGGGAAACCAAGCTTTCCTACCAGGCGCTCGAAACGCTTTCGGTTATAACTTTCAAACAGCCTATAACCAAGCTCGAAATAGAAAAAGTGCGCGGCATCAATTCCGACGGAATAATAAATATGCTCTATTCGCGCGGGCTCATAAAAGTAGTCGGAGTCAAAAAAATAGCCGGCAATCCGAAGCTTTATGGAATTTCAAAAGATTTTTTCAAATACTTCGGCATTAAAAGCATGAGCGAGCTTAAAAACTACCTCAAATCAATAGAAATCGATACGGCTAAGCTCGACGCGCTTTTATCCGAAGACCGCGAAGAGGGTGCCAATATTATATTCGAAGATCCAAATCAGGAGTCCTTCGATTTTAACGATAACGATACAAAGATAAACACGGAAACCGATCGGGACGAGGATGCCGGCATTGAAAGCGCCGCGCCGGATTCAAACCGTCACGAACCCGATGCCGCCGGAGAAAAGGAAGATAAAGGCGCTGACGAAAACATCGAAACGGCAGTAGAAGCGTTTACAGCGGACGAGAACGAAGGGGACCGTTCAAGATAAAATCGGTAAGCGGTCTTAATATAACGCAGCCGCAAAAAAACAATCAAAATCCCATAAAAATCAAGATAAATTAAGTCAATTAAATTTCAATAAAATTTAGTTG
>JAKPTH010000221.1 GCA_029571125.1 bacterium | reverse complement strand
CGTTAAAAGCCTGGCCGAGAGCTATACCGTTTTTTCGAAGGCGTACGACCTGGATAAAAGCACGCTGCTTGCGGGGCTTGGCGTAAAATCCGGAAAGGTTTCCGTAAACGGAAGCGAAATAACGGTGGATGCGTCCAAGACGACGGTGGCCGGTCTTATCGATTTGATAAACAAGAGCGATGCCGGGGTAAAAGCCGAGCTGGATTCGGGCGGCAAAGTGACGCTGCGTTCTATCGACACGGGAGCGGCTTCAAAGATATCATTCGATGATAAAGAATCTAACTTATTCGAAAAATTAGGGCTTTTAAGCGCAGTCACTTCGAAGCCGGAGCCGGCTATAACCAGCGCTGACGCAAGCCTTAACATCGGCGGAAGTTTTACCGTCAACGGCGTGAGAATAAGCATAACTCAGGGCCAGACCGATTCGCTCAACAGGATAGCGAGCGAAATAAACGGCGCCGCCGGCGACGTCGAGGCGAGAGTAAACCGCGCCTCGGACGGATCTTATTCATTAAAACTCACCGCGCGCGACGGAGTTTCAAAAATAGAGCTCGGCGACGCTTCGGATAACTTATTGTACAGGCTGGGACTTTTAAAATCGCCGCAAACCGCGCTCAACGTGGCTAAAGTAAGCTTTTCCGGCGGAAAAGACGCCGTATTCAGCGTTAACAATACCGAATACAGCCGCGCGTCAAATGAAATTAAAGACGCGCTGGCGGGAATCGAATTAAGGCTGAACTCTACCGGCCTCGCTCAGATAAAATCCAAGCCGGTTTTGAAGGGCGGAGAAATAGGAGCGCTTCTGGCGGTTCGCGACGAAGCCGTTCCTGGCTATCTCGAGCAGATAGCCGGTTTCGTTAAAACATTCGCGGGAGCTTTCAACGAGATTCATAAGCAGGGATTCGATTTGAGCGGCGCCACCGGAAGAAATTTTTTTAACGCCATGAATTTTTCCGAAGGCGATTCGGCCAGAAAGATAATAGACAGCTTTTCGGTCAACTCGGAATTGAAGAGCGATCCTTCAAAATTCGCAGCCGCAGGACTTGATGAAGATTATTACGCCCAGACGGGCGTTATGAGGGCCAAAGGCCCGGCCGACAACACCGTTGCGCTCAAATATACGGAAATGAAATCTACGGCGATTTTTGAAGACGGCTCCAGCGTGACCGACAAATACAGCGAAATAGTTTTCCGCATAGGAAGCCAGGTGCAGACGGCCCAGACGACGGCTAAGACCCAGGAAGCCATATTGAACAATTTAAAATTAAAAAAAGAATCCGTTTCAGGAGTCTCCATAGACGAAGAAATATCGAATATGATGAAGTTCCAGCACGCCTATAACGCTTCGGCGCGAATGATAAACGTGATCGACGGCATACTCAATACGATAATTAACGGGCTCGTGAAATAATTAAGGGGGGTTATATGAGAATCACAACGAATATGCAGATAAATATGTCGTTATCTAACGTAGGCTCGCACAGCGAAAGGCTGAGCGATCTTCAGCAGCAGATAGCGACCGGCAAGAGAATTATACGCCCTTCAGACGATCCGATAGGCATCGCCAATTCAATAAAGCTTACAGTAAAAAAAAGCAGCGTCGAAGTGTATAACACGAATCTTGTTTACGCCAAAACCAATCTCGCCGATTCCGATTCGGCCTTAGGCGACGTCGGCAATATGCTAACTAGATTTAAAGAACTCTCCGTCAGAGCGGCTAACAACACTCTCACGCAGAACGACCGCGACATCATAGCCAACGAAATGCAGGCGCTTATAGAACAGGTGCTTTCAGACGCTAATCTGAAAAACGCCGCCGGTTACGCATTCGGCGGATCGAAAAACCAGAACGAGCCTTTTTCATTCAGCATAGGCGGCGGCCGGGTCATGAATTTGAGCGAAAACCTTAGCGGCGCCACGCTCATTAACGACGTCGCATACAACGGAGACCGCTCCGAAATCCGCATGAACGAAAGCGAAAGCTCGAAAATAGTGTCGAATATAAACGGCGAAACCGCATTCATGAACGTGACAAGGCAGAGCGTTTACAGCACGAAAGCGTTCGGCGATATCAACAGGGCGCCGGCAATGGATAATCTGAAACCCGGCTATTTTACCATAAAAGGCCGCGGCTACGAAGAGATAGTTAAGATAGACGGCGGAGAAAGCCTTCAGGCGATAGCCGATAAAATAAATAAAGGCTCGCAGATCGCGTATGCGAAAATTATCGAGGACAAAGGCGCATACCGCTTCGTGCTCGAAGCGCGCGAAAAAGGCGCGGCCAATCAGTTCGCGCTTATCGAAGGGGCGACGGGTTTCGAACGCGCCAGAACTAATTTTTTAGAAGCCGCCGGGCTCAACTCGAAAATTGAATTCGCCGGCCAGGGAGTAGCCGATCCCGGCTCCAGTCTTGCGTTTCAACTTAACGACATAAAGAACGGAAATTTTTACATCAACGGCCGCCTAGTTAAAGTGGATGTAAATAAAGATTCGTTGAACGATATCGCGAAGAAAATAAACGACGGCGTAAAAAACGTTTACGCGAAGGTCTCTAAAGGCACGGACGGTCTGAGCAGGCTTTCAATCGAAGGCGCCGGAAGCCTTATCGTAGAAAACGACACCAGCGGCCTCATGGAAAAACTGGGGCTTGCAAGAAGCCGTTATAAAAGCACTGCCGTAATAGCGGACGCTTTCGTTTCGGCTCAGCCGCTTTCAAAAAACGAATGGGTTAAAAACGGAAATTTTAAGATAAATAATGTAAACGTAGGAATAGTAGACGCATCGAGCGAAACTTTAGAAACTATAAAAGACAGGATAAACGGCATAGCCGGAATTAACGCCACGGCTTCTATCGAAGGCGGAAGGTTCGTCATATCGGCAGGAAATCCTGCTGATCCGTCTTCACGGCTATCAAATATAGCCGACGGCACTTCTGAATTTATAAAAAGCTTCGAATTTTCGTATCAGGGCAAAGACCTCGGCGCGGCG
>JAKPTH010000192.1 GCA_029571125.1 bacterium | reverse complement strand
CCGCTCTTGGAGATTATCTCGATTTTTAAAAGCAAGTTTGCGACCCTGAGCGCGCAGGCGTTAAGAGACGTACCCTTGAATTTATGTGCGGCGCGCTTGATCCTTTCCGGATTTTTTTCATCCAGAGCGTCTTTTACTTCTTTAAGATAAGCGGCGCTGTATTCTAAAAACATATTGACTGAATCCACGGCGAGTTCTTTTATGCCGCCCATGTTAAACATCAGTTTTTCAGGATCGAATATTTTAAGGTCTTGCTCGTCGGCCGGCTGGGAAACCAACCCGGGTATTTTTGCGGCCGCGCGTTCTAAAGCTGCATCGTTATGAGAAACGTCACGGGGTTTTTCGTCTTTTGGCGCTGCGGGACAGGCGGACGGCAGGGACTTTTTCGCGCCGGCCTTCAGGCTCGCGCGGGCTAAAACCGTTTCGATAGTGGCGTTGATTTCGGTAATGTTAATCGGCTTGGGAATGTAACCGTCCATTCCGACCGCCATGCAGGCTTCGTGATCGCCTTTCATGGCCGAAGCGGTCATGGCTATTATAGGTATTTCGTCGCCGCGGCTTCTTATAGCCCTGGTAGCCTCGAAGCCGTCCATAACCGGCATTTGGATATCCATCAAAATAAGGTCGTATGAATGCTTTAAGCTCATGGCAACGGCTTCTTCGCCGTTTACAGCCACCGCCACGTTATGCCCGAATTTTATTAGCACCTTCGTTGTAAGCGCTATGTTGGACGGATTATCTTCGACGAGCAGTATATTATATTTTTTACGGCTTGAAGATCTGGAAAAAACCGCCCCGCCATGGCCGGAATCGGAATAATTTATGACGCCGCCCTTCCTCAGCTTGAGCGTAAAATAAAAATCGCTCCCCGCGCCTTCGACGCTTCTGACTTTTATGCCTTCCGCGCCCATGAGCTTGATTATGTGATTTGAAATAGTAAGGCCGAGACCTGTTCCGCCGTATTTTCTGGTTATGGATGTATCCGACTGCATAAACGACATAAAAATCGTGCCGATCTTACTTTCAGGTATTCCGATTCCCTCGTCGGAAACCATAAATTTTATGTTGGCGATTTCCGGCGTTTCGGACTCCAGCGCTATTATTATCTTAACGTTTTTAGTGGTCTCCGTAAATTTAATTGCGTTATCCACAAGGTTTAACAGCACCTGCCTGAGCCTGGTGGGATCCGAAAAAACTCTGAAGTTTATTGCGGAATCGAGCATATACGTGAATCTTATGCCTTTTTTAGTTGCGTTGACGCGTGTAATGCCTATAACCTGGTCTAAAATAGAGTTCAACTCGAATTCCACATTGTCTATTTCAAGCTTTCCCGCCTCTATTTTTGAAAGGTCGAGTATGTCGTTGATTAAAGAAAGCAGCGCGCCGGAGCTTGTTTTAACATATTCAAGCAGCTCCTGCTGCTCTTCGTTTAAAGCCGTCGAAGAAAGCATATCGGTAAAACCTATTATGCTGTTCATCGGAGTTCTTATCTCATGGCTCATATTGGCCAGAAACCGGCTTTTGGCGGTGCTGGCGTCTTCGGCGGCCACACGGGCTTCATCGGCTTCGAGCTTGGATTTTTTCAGTTCCTCTTCGATCGTTTTTTTTATGCCTATATCTTCTTTAAGAGCTACGAAATGAGTTATATGCCCTTCGTCACCCACGATAGGCGTTATGGAAGCGGATTCCCAGTATAGTTCGCCGTTTTTCCTTTTGTTGCGGAACTCCCCTCGCCACTCCGTTCCGGATTTAATGGTACACCAGAGGCTGGAGTAATAATCCGCGGGGTGAAAGCCGGATTTTAAAAAGCGCGGCGTTTGCCCTACGGCCTCTTCGAAACTATATTGCGTCAAATCAACGAATTTTTGATTTACATATTCGATCACGCCTTCGGAATCGGTTATAATAACCGCGGCAGGACTCTGCTCTACGGCCAGGGAAAGTTTTCTTATTTTTTCTTCAGACTGCTTTCGCAGGGTAATATCTTCAAAAGCCAGTATAGTCCTGTACGTTTCCGGCCACTCGAAAAGACGCGGGGTGACGCGGAAGTAAAGGTCGGCGATCTTCACCTCTTGCGATACGTCCAGGCTTTTGGCGAGCATCGTTTCTTCTATCAGCGTTTCGATAATTTTAGCGGCCTGTCCAAGCGCCTTATCGATATTAGCCCTGTTAGCGGCTTCGTTGCACAATTCAAAATAATTCATTCCGACCCGGCAGTCCGGCCCCAGCAAATAACAGCCGGCTTTCTGCCTTTTCCATGAATCGTTAAGCTGCACGATCATTCCGTTTTCATCCAATATGGCTATGGATATGTGCAGCGTATTAAATATCGATTTTAAGAACTGGTGGGACTCGCTTAAAGATTTTTCAAATAATTTCTGGCTGGTAACGTCGTTTATCATCACGACGAAATATCCGTGGGCGGGACTGAAATAATTGATTTTAAGCCATTTATCGATGCAAGAAAAATATTTCACGCTGTGCGCCGGCTCGCTCAAAGTAGTCACGGCGCATAAAAGAGGCGCTATATCTTCGGCGAGCTCCCTCAGGCGCGGAATCGTTTCGGCGAAATCGCAGTTAACGATCTCTTCGGCCTTAACGTTGAATAATTCTTCGAACGCGTCGTTGACTTCCAGTATTTCGAACTTCATCGAGCTTTTATCGGTACGGCTGAAAGTCTTGCAGTAAGCGAAAGCTTCCGACATATTTTTGAAAAGCTGCCTGTATCTTTGCTCCGAATTGTATAATTCCTTATAAACCCTGTTTCTTTCGGTTATGTCTATTATGGCCGACTGTATATAAACTTTCGCCTGGACCGGCACCGTATTGGTATACACTTCTACGTCGCGGATATCGCCGGACGCCAGGCGGTGCCTGAAATAAAAAATTTGCGAACCGGTTTTGGCTTTTATAGCTGCTTTTCTAACCTGATCTTCCGAAAGAGTGTTAATCTGGCTGACTTTCATATTCAGCAAATCGTCGCCATAGCCGTAAAATTTTACGGCGGCGGCGTTTGCGTCGACAATTCTGAGGCTTTCCGGATCGATCATTATTTTAGGTATCGATTCGTTATAAAAAAAACGGATATATAATTCGTCTTTGATCAGATGATTTTCTTTCATTTTTATCCCGCGTCAATATTTATTTGGCAGCTTAACGCGCAGCCGGGCCATTGCCGGCGGACCCGTTTTATCAATATTTAACTTTATACAAATAAAGGCCTGAAGGCGGAGCGGTTACGTAAATAGATCTCATTTTATAATCCGACATGATTTTTTTTGCAGTATCCAGATCGAAACGGCCCGTAGAATAATCCATCAGAAAACCTATCAGGCGCCTCACCATTTTATATAAAAAACCCCTGGCCTTAATTATAAAAACTATCATCGAGCGCCGTCTCAGTTTATAAAACCTGAAAAAAAATATATTTTTATAATACGACTCCAGGTTTTGCGTATCTATTTCCCCGTCGCAGAAAGGAGCGCAAAACACTTCGCCCTTTATAAGCGAGATCAATTCTTTCAGCCGGCCGAAATCTATCTTCTTATTCATCTGCCACGCGTATCTGGGCGTGAATGCGTCCGGCGGGCCGTATTTTACGACGTAAACGTAGGATTTGACCTTCGCGCAGCCGCGGGCGTGGAAATCGCCGTCGACTATATCGACGCTTTTCACCACTATGGCCGGGCCTAGTTTATTGTTTAAAAGCTTTTTAAGCCCTGCCGGCGGTATTTTAAGCTCAAAATCCTCTCCCAGATTAACGCTTACGATCTGGCCC
This sequence comes from bacterium, assembly GCA_029571125.1. Taxonomy (GTDB): domain Bacteria; phylum Muiribacteriota; class UBA9980; order UBA9980; family UBA9980; genus UBA9980. The sequence continues at coordinate 2,479 of JAKPTH010000192.1, read as the reverse complement.
AGCGCGTGCACTCCGCTGTCGGTGCGGCCGGAACCCTTTGTATCGAAGTGACGGCCAAGTATTTTATCAAGAGCCGCCTCTATTCTGCCCTGCACCGAAGGCGTCGCGTCTTCGTTGCCCGTCTGCTTCTGAAATCCGTAATAGTCGCTTCCGTCATATTCAACCTTTAAAACTATAGTTTTCATTAAAAGGGACCGCTTTCTGCTTTAAATAATATATTCCGTTTTTGTGTTTATGGCGCGCGTTATTTTTTCGGCCCGAGCCCTACGTTCTTGACCACATTTTCAAGCCCGCTGCCTTTAAGCAGGTTGCATACCACGTCAACCACGCTCTGACCGCCGAGTATGGCCAGAGGCGACATGCTTTCGGCCAGCTTGGACGCGAGAGCCTTGTCGGAGAACGCCTGAATAGCCGCTATCAGATCGGGTTTTATAGCTTCGGCCTTTTTAACCAGCGCTTCGGCCTCCGCCTTCAAGCGCGAAAGCTCGAGCTCCATCTTAAGCTGATTTATTTCCTGTTCCTGCAGGGACCGTTGCTTTTCACGGCCGAGCTCCTCGCCCGCGATCCTGGACCTGGCCACCTGGTTGTTAAACTCGCTTTCGAGCCTTCTGGCCTCGGATTGAAAATTGATCATAAGGTTCGCCAGCCTGTATTCGAGTTCCTTTTCCGATTCGCTGATGCCGAAATCCCATATTTTGCGCTTGGTGACCGATTTTTCTTCGGCCTCTCTCCTGGCGCAGTCTTCGATTTTTTGTGTCATTTCCAGTTTTTTCTGGGCCAGCTCCATCTGTATCTCGTTGTCTATTATGGAGCGCTGGGTTTGAAGAAGAAGCCCTCTTATTTCTTCGTCTTTTATGGTCACGCCGAGAATTTCAACGTCGTAAACCTTCATTCCGTTCTCGTCAAAAAAGCGGCCTGGACGTTCTTTTGTTTTTTCGTCCTGGACGCCGAGTATCGTGTCGCGGATTATCTCGACGTATTTTTTATAAAATTCGTCCGTAGAATACTGCTTGGCCGATTTTTTCATCAGAGAGCGCAGATGGTCGCACAAAAACTGCACGTAATTTTCCACGTTGAACCATATGTTAGGGTCTCCCTCGAAATTTACCCTGTAGGACATCTTGATATCGACCTTGCACAAATCGCGGGTTTCCACTTCCACCAGGTCGGACACCTTATTGTTCATGACCCTTAAATAAACCGTTTCTATGACGCTGTCGGAAGTTTTCGGCGTTCTGGTGGAAAGGCATACCGGCTCGAGAGTTTCATCGTATTTTAAAAGGTAAGGGCGCGGGCCTACAACGACCTTTCTTTCCCCGGTCTTGCTGACGGCCAGCACTGCGTATCCCGTCCATATTTTAATGAGAACCGCCCCGTCATACTTGGTGTCGAGCGTTATCATGCGGGGCTTGGTGAAAGCGGTTTTTCTGGTGAAATCGTCGCCGACTCGAAATTCGGCGGCTTCGTATTCGCGCTTTTCACGCGAAGGCGCCGGAGCTGCCGCGAGAAAGTTTGCCGCGGTCGAATCCGGAATAAATTTATCGCTCGTTTTTTGAGTCAAAAGTCTTAAATTACGGTTATATTCGAGCGCCTCTTCGTTTCCGGGGTACCACAGCGTAACGCTTCTGTCGTCGAGGACGCGCCTGACTATAACCTGCCGGCGAGGATCGGGCAGGAGCATGCAAGGACCGCTCACCAGTTCTATCTTTCCAGAAATGCGGTCCAGGACGTAACGCCCTTCGCCTTCCGGCACGGCAACAGCGTAATGTATCTCCTGATCGCCGTACTTTACAAGAGCGTGCTCCGCGCGCGGATAGTAAATCATCATTTCACGGCCGGTTATGAACATTTCGTCGCCCGGCTTCCGCTCCACGCCTTTTTCGTCTTTATAAGGAGCTATGACTTTTATATAAATTCCGCTTATTTCGTTAAGCTCTATGGCTTTGAATTTTTTCGATCCGCTCTTGCCTTCCACGAATATTTCGGTCGGTTCGGGAAAGACCACTTTAGGACCCTGCACGTATCTTTTATTGCCGGATTCGTCGAGCAGGATGCAATATTCAAGACGCTCCAGCGTGACGGCGCTGCGGACGTATTTTCCGCCCGCATCGGGCAGGACCTCTATGCCTGTAGGCGGTATGTAAAAAGAAACCTCGGTGCCTTTAATAATCAAAAGCTTGCCCATAGTCAGCTCTGACGTGCTGATAATGGAATCGCGGCCGGAAACGCTCTGCTGAGCTTCGCCTGCTTCATCGGACGATTTTTGAAGCTTTACGACGGCCTTGCCCCAGTTCTGCCTGGCGGCTTCCTCGTTATAAACCCGGACCAGAAGATACTGGTTTGAACGCAGATGATGGCCTTCTATGGTGGTGGCGATCTGCGTCGGCCAGAGAGGAAAAGTGATCGGACCCGCAATATTTATTTTTCTTCCGGACATTAACTTTGGAAGGTTGTTCGCGCCCTGTTTCGGATGATTGTC
>JAKPTH010000171.1 GCA_029571125.1 bacterium | reverse complement strand
TATTATAAAATGCGATTTAATCAAAAAAAAGGCGGTTGAGACGATTGATGAATAAATTTAAACTTTTGATTCCGGCGCTTGCGAGCGTGTTCATATATTCATTCATAGCGGGGCTTGTAATTCTTCCTGCCTGCGCGCGGGCGCTTGCGGAAAAACTTCAGGTGGCAAGCGATTCCGCCGTAGATAGTTTCAAGATGCCTCCCGGCGACTCGGCTTATCTGGATATCCAGGAGTTCGCCGAACGCCGCGAGCGCGCCGAATGGTTCAATACGGCTTATCAGAAGGGCCATGCGCTTTGGAAAGTGGATTTCGCACAGACGCTTATTAAATATTTCAAGGACGAAAATAAATATTCGCAGAAGCAGAGCCATGAAGTTTTAACGGAGCTGTGGCTGCCTTCGTCTAAATACTCTAAGCTTTCCGCTCTGGTAGAAAAGCTGGCCCATGAATTCGAAGGCCTTGGCATAAGGGTCAACGAACAGAAAGCCGAAAACAATATCAGCGTGATACTCGACGACAACAAGCTGCTGCGGTTTTTGAAAGGCCGTCCTGAAGGCGCTTCGTCTTCTTTTTATTCGGTGGGAGATCAAAGCGCTGCAGGCGCGACCGCGGGAGCCTCGAATCCGGTATGGATATATTCTAGCGCTAAAGACCGAGCCGCTAAAAATATCGACATGGACCCTGAAATCGCCAAAAAACTAGCCGAGCCTATTTCGTTCAATGTTACTAAAAGGCCCATCAACGAAGTTCTTGAAGGATTTTTGCGCTCGGCCGAGCTCAACTGCACGGTGAGCCCCGAAATCAGCGGCGACATAACGCTTTATATTAAAGATTCGACCGTAAAGAACGTTCTGGATACGATAGCTAAAAATTATGGCCTGAGCTATGTCATAACTTCTGAAATGATCGAAATAAAAAAAGCGGACAGTGCGAATATGGAAACTATAATAGCTAAACTTCATAAATCTAAAGCGCAGGAAGTAAACAATCTTCTTGTGAACGCGAAGACTCCGGCCGGAAACATCATAGTAGATAAGAAGTCCAATACGCTTATAATTAAAGATACGCCTGCGGCTTTAGAAACAATAAAGAAAATGATTGAAACTATAGAAAAGTTAAACGGCATGGACCAGACCGCCACCCGTCTGATTACGCTCAATTACGCCGACGCGGCGAAGATAAAGACGATGCTCGCGCAGTCGCTCACGCCGGAAATCGGCGCTATGGAAGTGGATTCACGCACCAATACGCTTATAATTACCGACCTGGAAAGCAATATAAATAAATTGCACGATATAATCAAAAAGCTTGATTCTTCACGCACTACTTCGAAGATCATACAGTGCAAATACGTGGCTTCGGAAGATCTTAAAGCGACTCTTAACGCAAGTCTTAAAACCGTCCTTGGCGCCAACAGCGAAACGTTTCTGATCGAGTCCGATAAAACGACCAACAGCCTTATCGTAACCGCTTCGGCTATAAATCTGGGTAAAATTGAAAGTTTCATACGTGAACTGGATGTTCGAACGAAGCAGGTATTGATAGAAGCGAGAATCGTGCAGGTTAACCTCGCGCGCGACGAAAGCATGGGCGTAAACTGGAGCCGCCTCATGCAGAGCAACTCAAATAATGAAAACTCGATCGGGTTTAAAACTTTCGCCCCGATCGGCGACGACGGCATCGGCGGCGTGACGTACAAGGTGGGAACGCTTTCTACCGACCAGCTCAGGCTCGTAATGCAGTCGCTTCAAAAAAAGGACAATTCTAAAGTGATCGCAAGTCCCACAATCGTCACAACGAACCGCAAAAAAGCCTATGTAAACGTTGAAACCACTTATCCGGTAAGGCGCGAAACCGTAGTCACCACAACTACCGGACCGGTTACCTCGGTTACTTATGAAAAACAGAACGTTTCGGTAAGGCTTGAAGTTACGCCTGCGATAAACCCCGACGGCTTCGTCGCGCTCGAAGTCAATCCCAAGGTGCAGGGTCTTGCGGGCAAAGTGGATAACAGCCAGCCGATAGTCTCCACCAAGGAAACGCTTACCAACGTCGTTGTTAAAAATGGTCATACAATAGTAATCGCAGGGCTTATCGAAGAAGAAAACTCGAATTCAAAGACTAATGTGCCATTTTTTGGAAATATACCGGTAGTATCGCACTTGTTTAAAAATCAGTCGAATACCACTCGCAAAAATGAAACTATAATATTTATTACTCCGCGTATTGTGGAAAGCGGAGTGGCGGAGAAAAAGAAACTCTAAAAACGCTTCCGAACCGCATGAAAACAATTTAAAATACCTGATTGACTTAATCCGAACCGTATGATAAAATGGTTTAAATCCTTAAACAATAAGGTTTAAACCATTTTTATTTTATGGCGGCGCCGATGAGCATTTTTGACAAAATAAAAAATTATTTGAAACCTTCAAACGACAGCGTGCGGGAAGGCCCAGCGGAGGCTTCTTCGGCGCAGGCGTGCGCAGAAGAACTAAAAGCGCTTTCCGAAAAGTATATTCGCGCCGAAGAATACGAAAAGGCGGCTTTAGTTTTAAAGAAGCTCGTAGATCTGGAACGGACCGGAAATCATGAGCATTATTGCGAGCTTTTGCGAGCTTATTATAAATCTTCGCTTCATGAAGACGCCGTCGAAGTTTTTCGTATGGCTATCGAATTTAAAAGCGGCTTGATCGAAAAAGTTTTGCCTGTAGTCGCGGAATTTTTCGACGAAAGTTTCGGGCTAGGAAATAAAAAAATGATTCTGCTGTACGGCGATTGCGCCGTGAGCGCGCATGTGAAGCGCGGCGACATAAAGTCGGCTATTGCCGTAATCGATAAAATACTATCGCTTTATCCTAAGATGACGCCGCTTTTAAAGAGAAAAGCTTTTCTGATGATCGAAAACGGAGACGCCGGCCTGACCGGCATTCTTGGCGAGCTTTTCCAGCAATGCCCGGACGATTCGAGAATCAGATACGAATATTGCAGAGTTTTAAATAACGAAGGCCGATGCTTGCAAAGCTTGAAACTGTCGCTGGAAGCGCTATCTAAAAATGAAAATACCGAAAAATTTATCGAAATTTTTATGTCGGCCTCTCAAACGCTTATAAAAGAAAGAAATTTTAGCGCGGTTATAGATTCGGCCCCGCAAGGATATAAATTGACAGGTTCCTTCGCTTTTTTAAAGATAATGGCGGAGACCTATCTTAAAAGCGGCGATCTGGACCGCGCTAACGACATATATATGAAGGTCGTTCAAAAAGACGAATCCGACGCCGAATCGGCCATGCGTCAGAAATACATACAAACCCTTATCGGCGAACGCGATCTGGCGTTTATAAAAAATCCTTCCGCTTCGCTTCCTGAGATTTTTATCGACGGCATTAAGGTGGCGGTAAAAAATGAAATAGAATGCGACTCGGCTACGACGGTTAACGCAGTCGACGAGGCTGCGCTGCATTTTCGTGAAGCCGAAATGCATTATGCCAGGCGCGATTATAAAAACGCCATTATTAATTTTCAAAACGCTGTCAAAAGCCGGGGCGCCGGTAAATTTATCCAGGACGCGTATCTTCGCCTTGTAGATTGCTTCTTAAAAGAAAATATGACTGCCGCGGCCGAAAAAACATACCGGTCGGTCGATTTCTTGAAGTGCGGCCTTCAAGGTCCGGCGGCGCTCGATTTCAAATACCTGGTCGCCGCGGCTTTTATTGAAAACGGATGCGCGGCGGCGGCCGAAAGTATACTTTCGGAAATCGCTGCCGCCGATATAAATTATAAAGACGCCGCGCTTTTGCTAAAAAAAATGAAGGAAAATAAAAGCTGCGCCGAAAACGATAAAACCGTTCAAGCCGAGACAGTGCCGGCGGGCGACGCGGCGGACCGTACAGTAATCGCTTCGGCGCCGTCTGAAGAGGATTTTATCAACTCGCGTTACCGCATAATCAAGCTTATCGGAAAAGGCGGAATGGGCTCCGTGTATAAAGCTTTCGACACCCGCGAAAAACGCTACGCGGCAATTAAAATTCCGATCCTGGCTTTTAAAAACGATGCCAGCTTTATGAAACGCTTCGAGCGTGAGGCCGATATATCGAGCGGCCTCAAACATCCCAATATATTGAACGTCTATGAAGTGGTAAAGGGCGAAATGCCTTACATGGTCATGGAATTAATTAACGGCAGGAGCCTGCGTGAGGTCTTGAATGAGAAAAAATCCCTGCCGCACATGGAAACGCGCCATATCGCATTGCAGTGCTGCGATGCGCTTGAATATACCCACGGCCGCCAGGTGGTGCATCGGGACATCAAGCCTGAAAATATAATGCTATTAGAAGACGGCTCGCTGAGGATAATGGATTTCGGCCTTTCCAAAGCCCTCGACGATTCCGCGATAACCAAAGCGGGAACCATTCTTGGGACTTTCGCTTATATATCGCCGGAGCAGTGCCTCGGCGAAGCAGTGGACGGCCGCGCCGACATCTATTCGCTCGGCGTCGTCTTATACGAAATGCTCACGGGCGAAAAACCTTTCGCATGCGGAGATTACGTTGAACAGCACCTTAAGGCCCGCCCTGTCGCGCCAACGAAAAAGAAACCATCGCTGCCTTACCCCGTAGAAATAATCGTTTTAAAGTGCCTTGAAAAAAAGCCCCGGGACAGATTTTCTTCGGCGGCGGAACTTAAAGAAGCATGGCTTAAAATCGTAAAGTAAATAACCTTTTTCTGAATGTTCATAAAATTCTTAATATAATTTTATAAGAAATCTTCGAACGGTGAGCGGAACTTTCGGCCTTATTTTTATTTTATAAATATTATCAAAATAATACCGAAAAATAAGTTAAGGTTAAATAGATCGATCGGAGATAATTACGAACATGGCACCAGCCGCCGGCGAAGAAAATTTCATAATTATAGATATAGGCAGCTCCATTATTAAAGCCGCTCAGGCTTTCAGGAGCGAATCCGGCGTTTCGTTTAGCGCTATGGCGGTAGAATCCGTCATAGAGCAAAAGCAGCTTAGCGAAGCGGATGCTGCGGCCATTATAAAGCTGATGATGGCCTCGGCCGGCATGAGTTCGTCCAGGGCTGTTTTCGTTTTAAGCGGAAACCAGATATTGATCAGGCATATAGACTTTCCAAAAATGCCGGAAGAAGCCCTTGAAAAAAATATAAAGAATGAAATGAAAAAAGAGCTCGGCGCCCCGGCCGAGAACCTTATATACCATCACATCACTCTTAAGGAGTTCGAATCAAAAAACGATGACGGCACCGCTCAGAAAAAGATAAAGGTCCTGATATGCGCCGTAGACCAGGCCGTTACCGCCAGAATAAAGGCGATAGCCGGCGCGGCCGGCCTGACGCTGCACTCGATCATTTCATCGGGCCTGTCTTTTTATTCGCTCGCAGTTAAAATGGGCGCTCTGGAAACTCTTCTTCCGGACGAAGTGCTCATGTTTCTTGATTTCGGCAATTCACAGATTACGACTAATTTTATTTCAAAAGACGGCCTGCGCTTTTCAAAAGACATTAATATGGGCGGCTCCACGCTTACTACCGTCATAAAAACTTTAAACCAGGGCGGCGCGCCAATAACCATGAGTGAAGCGGAAGAATTGAAATTCAAGATAGGCATAATGTCTCAGGAAACAGTCGACGGCATGGACGATACGGCCCCAAACGCCAACCTTCATAAAGTGCTTAACGTTTCATTCCGCAAGCTTCTTCAGAGAATAAGGCTTTCCACCGGTTATTTTTTCGCGCACTTCAAGGAGTCGGTAAGCTTTCAGGCGTTGAAAACCATATATCTGCTCGGCGGCAACTGTGAAATCAAAGGATTGAAAGAATTTTTCGCCGAATATTACGGCGCGGCGATCATGAAGATCGATTGCTGGAAGGTTATCGACAATTGCGGATGCGACGACGCATTATGCGAAAAATATAACGCGTCGTTCGCCAATATAGCCGCCGCGGCCCATGAATTATTTTATCCGAAATATTCTATAGATTTTAAGGATGAGAAAAAAAACGCGCCGGCATCGAAAAAAGGCGGTTCCGTTTCGGCGGACGATATTATAAACAAGTTCGCGCCATCGTTGAATCTTATTATAAAATACGGTACGCTTAACACCGTCTGCGCCATAGCGGCCTTTTATTTACTTTCATTCGCCGCTGTTTTCAGTTATAATTACTGGCAGATAAGCTCTTTTGCAGCCGAAAACAAGACGCTGGAAGCTGAAATAAAAAATTTCGAATCTCAAAGCTTTAAGGATAAATTAAATATTCAGAATAAAGAATATGACGATTACGTGAAAAAAAGCGGAGCCATAGGAATTATCGAATTTAAAAAGCATTCGCTCGATTCGATTTTACTTGCCGTTTCGGAATGCATGCCGCCGGACGTCTCGCTCAAAGCGGTCAAGTTTGCCGGCGAAGGAAGGCCGGTTATTACGATGTCCGGCACGACGGCCGTCTATGGCAGCGCGCTTAAATTCAACGAAGCACTTAAAAAGAAATCAGCCACAGCGTTAGTGGTAGTTCAAAAAATCGACCAGCTCGATAACAGGGTAGAGTTTCAGCTGGAACTGGATTTAAGTCCGGAGGGCAAAAAATGAGTTTTGCGCAGGATTTAAAGTCGCGCTACCGGAGCGCATCCGAAAGCCTGGAGGCTATGAAGACGAGCGATAAACTCATAATAGCACTTACGGTTTTACTGGTTATCCCGTTCATATTTTTCTATTTCATTTATCCGGCGCAGGCGCTCCAAATAAAGCGTCTTGGCTCTGATTTGAAATCCAGCCGTCTCAGGTTCGCAAATCTGAGCGAAAACGCCGAACGCGTAGAAAAGAAAGCGGCAGAGGCTCGCGGCGCGGAAGCCGAGCTCAATAAAAAAATAAGCTCGCTCGTATACAGCGCGGATTCGGGAGCTCAATTTATAGATTTTCTTTCCAACGCCGGCTTGAAAAGCGGACTCGATATGAAAATAATAAAAAAAAGGGCCAAATATGACGAAATTTACGAAAAGACCCATATTTTTCGAGAAGAAGGCTTAAGCGACGACGATGCGCCCAGGTTCAGCTATAAGCTGCTGCCGCTGGAGATTACGTTCAGGTCGTCGTCGGCCGATATGATGGCTTTTTTCAATATAATGGAAGGCTATAAAAACGTGAATTTTTTCACCCGCTCCGTCAACGCGGTAAGAACCGACGACGGAAATTGCGAAGTCAACCTGGTTCTTGAGATAATAATCGAGCTCAAATTAATCTGAGCGGGATTGCGGATTAAAGTAAACGGAGAAATATGTATCTGAAAAGGCTTACGAGTATAATAACGCTAAATGCTTTTTTTCTCTTTTTTGTTTGGTCTTCGCCTTCGGCCGCGGCCCTATTTGATAATAAGGCCGATTGCGCCGGGTTCAAGGCTAAAATAAAAAGAGATATTTTTTATACCGAAGAAGAGATGGCTGCGATAAAAAATTTAATAAAACAGCAGCAGCAGGCGGCCGCGCCTCCGGCTCCGGTTGCCGTGCAGCAGACGGTAGCCGTTCCTGTTTCGTCTCAGCCGGCAGCCGCTAATCCGCCGGTTTCAACCGCAGCTGACAGTTCGCCGGTGGAAATTTTCAACGTGGAAGGTATAATAAAAATGGGCGAAAGGGGCTGCGCTATAATTAATTCGAAGCTCTGGTTCGTCGGAAAGCCCGATCAGGGATATGAAGTTATAAAACTGCATCCGGAATCCGTCGAGATAAAAACTCCCGAAGGTAAAATTTTAAAATGTAAGCTTACAAGGGAAAAATAATTACTTTGAAAATTGAAGAGTTGATTTATGCAAATTAAAAAACGTCTCGGCGATATCCTCATTGAAAAAAAGGTTTTGACCGAAGAACAGCTCCAGGAGGCCCTCAAGCAGCAGAAATTGAGAAAGCAGCGCCTCGGCAAAGTTCTCGTGGAACTCAATTATTTGAGTGAAAAAGACATTCTGAACGTCATTTCCGAACAGCTCAATATTCCCATAATGGACATATCCGGAATAATAGTCGACCGCGAAGTCGCCGACCTTATAGATCCGGACTTCGCACGTGAAAAGCTTATAATGCCGCTGATGTACGACGACGCTCGCCTTGTGGTGGGAATGGCCGATCCTCTCGACGTTTTCGCCATCGAAAAGCTCGAGCACAGCCTCAAAATGCCTATCGACGTGGTAGTATGTTCCGAAATACAGATAACCTCTGTAATAACCGAAATGTACGGCGCCATCAATAAAACCGTATCCGCGCTTGTTTCCGAGGCGGAGCTGCAGTCCGAACGCGACGCCATGGACAAGGCCGATTCGGAAATAATTGAGCTCATAGGCAAAAACGAAGAAAACGACCCGGTGGTTAAGCTGGTTTCGGAGGTAATAAAAGACGCCGCCGCCAAACGCGCTTCGGACGTGCACGTGGAGCCGACCGAAAAGGGCCTGCTGATAAGGTTTAGAATAGACGGCGTTCTCGTGCACGCGCTCGACGTGGAC
>JAKPTH010000158.1 GCA_029571125.1 bacterium | reverse complement strand
GACCGCATCGGAATAGAAAACCGCGGCCCCAAAGGCTCAACCGTATATGTAACCGCCAGCGGATTCGTCCCGAACTTCTATGGCATAACGGTCAGATTCAATAACGTTACCATGAACGTGGAAGATACTGCGCAATATTCCGATGACTGGGTTTTCGGCGGTTCTACGATATATTCGGACGGCGAAGGCAAGTTCCAGATTAAATTCAACGTGCCAAGCACCATGGCCGACGGCACATATGAAGTAAAAGCTTTCGCCGGCGCTTCTTCTTCTACCGAAGTTAAACTCTACACAGTTCAGAACGCTCTTACGCCTGAAATAACGATTTTCGATACATCCGGCAACCCATCCATGGGACCGAAAAACGGCGAAGTTATATGCGGCGGATTTTATTTTCCTCCGCTCGTAAATAACGTTAAGCTTAAATTAGACACTCTGGAATTATCCTTAATCGACACCACGGCAAAATATCCGGACGACTCAGTTTCGCCGTCGGACAAAACTTTAAGGCCCAATTCCGAAGGCAAATTCGAAGTCAAATTCAACATACCCGAAGTCCCGGACGGAAATTATTACCTCACCGCTTTCATCAACAACGAAACCGTTTCAAACTCGGTACTCTACACCGTCGGTACGCCTTCTTATTCTCCCGCTCTCGTTATAACCGACGGCGCGGCGCCATATACCGGCGGCCCGTCCAACGGCGTCGTAACAGTCAACGGAAGCGGATTTCCGCCTAACACGGAAAATATAAAAATATACCTAGGCGGAAACGAAATGGATATAAGCGAAGCCGAAGGATATTCCGGCGACGCAGAAGTCAGCGACGATAAAATAAAAACCGACAACAACGGCGAATTTTCGGTTAAATTCACGGTGCCAATGCTCGCTCCCGCGGCACTAACAATTAAGGCGGCTAACGAAACCCGCACAACGCCCGAATATCCTTATTCGATCGATCCAATTTTCACTTTTTATACGTCGCGCAACTCGACTTTTTCTACGAATAACGATTCTTTCGACAGAAGCGTCAACTACATGATGTATGTAAAAGTTGTCACGACAGAGCTGGATAAAGCGAACATGCTCACGGCCAATTTCGGCGTAGAATGCGCTTATCATACGGGAGACAACAAACACGCCGTTTCTAATATAAATCTGACCAATAATAACGATTTCACTTATACGGGCGTTTTTGACTGGAGCGCCTATGCCAACGTTCACAACGGCGTCTGGCAGGTTAATTTCAACCTCCAGGACTCATCCGGAAAAGCATACAATCCCAATAAGGTCATAAACGTCACCGGCACCAACGTGGAAACTCAATCTTCGGCGCTTTCAGCCCGTTCAACGCTTTCCTCCGCGGATTGCGCTTTCGCCAATAATTCGACCATTTATTACAAGCTGCAGTCCAACGTAGTCAATTTATTCGACATAACGGCCAAAACCGTCAAGCTTGGCTGCGCCGCCAACTGGTACGGCTACGGCGGGGTTCACGCCTATAATCTTACGGACCTGACCAACAATATGGACGAAACATACTCCGGCTCTTACAACCTGGGCAGCCTCGGCGCCCTTCATTACGGAATGTGGGTCCTGAACCTTAAAATTCAGGATTCCTTCCCCAAAGTTTACGACGTGGTAAAAGAGCTCTTTCTTTTTTCGAGCAATTCGGAATTGCGAGCGATAGTAAGTAATAATAAATATTTCGGTTCTTCATACGACATTAAACATGACGGAAACCGTTCAGACACCGCCGCCGCGACTCCTTATCCGATCTTTAATTCCAACGGCAAGCTCTATATAGTATTCAACGCATCGCCGACATTCGCCGCTTCTAAGGTGAATTATTCTAGCGTAACCACGAGCGATTTCAAGCTGGAATTTTCCGAATTCAATACTTTCGACGCCGATAATTATAAAAATAACCCCAGCGTCGCCGAAGAAAAGCGCGGCAAACCCAAAACCGTTTCCACGGCTCTTTTCAATCTGGCTAATAACAGCAACGGACTTTTCACGGCCGAAATAGATCTCGCATCAGTTGGCGTAACGAGCGTCAGAAGATCTTTTGACAATTACTTCAGGGTAGTTATGCGCGTCGTAGATACGGCCTATGTTACGGCGCAGATAACAACCGGCCCCCACCAGATCGATTATGCGAACTCTCAGGTGCCCGCATACGTAGATTCTCACAAGCCGGAGTTTCAATATTTAAAACCGCTAAAAGAAGTATTCGATCGCGTCAATAACTCATATGAAAGCCTGGCGTCAGCGGCTAAAGTTAAACTTTATAATCTGCTCGCCGCCTCTCGCAGACCATACCTCGACAAAAATTTTATTAACCGTTCTCTCGAAAATCAAATAGGATTGCTTAGAAATATCAAGCGAACGGCTCACAATTCAAAATACTCATCCGCGTGTCGCTCCGGCGATCATATTCAATGCGTTGGCGACAGTAAGACAATTAAAAACGTCCCTCGACGGCCCGCAGGCGCTTTCGCCAGTCTGTTCATACCTGAACCAGCTTACGCCGCTGTGGCGTATTCTGGTAAATATCAGGTAGCGCATAAAATAAGGGAATGGGTTACAAAGGGCGGATATATGTTCACGATGTGCTGCGCTACCGAAACCATAGACAGGGTCTTAGCCTGCGACGAAGCCGGCGTTCCTCTTAACGACTATAAATTCACGTTTGCGTTCACCGGATTCGACCCTTCAAAAGACGCTCCCAATGCGGCCGAGGCAATAGACGCCTTCGACGGCCCCATGACTCTCGAAACGCAGATATTTAACGCCGACAGCCTCAAACGACCGCTTTGCATAACCCAGAGCCATCAGAAAAACTATCCCGCGTTCAGCGGCACCACCAACGCCTTCAAGACTGGGTTCGTAAAAAAAACTACAGGGCCGTACGATTCTCCAGTCAATATACTCGCATATGTGGGCGACACTACGAGCGAAGTGAAATACCTTGGCGCAGAATACGGCGACGGATGGTTCTCTTTCCTCGGCGGTCACGATCCGCGTTTTGTTTCAACCTACAGGCTGATTCTCGATAACGTAATAATAGGTTCGTTCTCCTCCAATAACCCGCCCAACGCCAATTCCATGTCATACGGCTCTCTCGACTGGAACAACCAGAGCGACGGCTATACCGAAGACGAAAAAGATTATAAAGCGGGGATTTTATACGGCTGCGGCCAGCCGCTATTCGGCGAAATCACGACCACATACCCCGGTGATATCGCAACGACTCCTCTGGTTGATTCGATACCATACTGTTACGAAGAAGCTACTAACGCAGCAGTCTCCAAACTTTACGATGACGATTCGGAAACTCCCCGTCCGGAGGGCGAAGTAACCGCCAGGACCTATAAAAACTACAGCGAAGGCTCTTCAAGGTTCGTCCTGGTGCCTTTAGTAACCAATTATTATACTACCGGCGCGCCCGTTTACACTAAAACCCAGAACCTCGAAAATACGCCTAAATTCATTTATAAGATCGTCGGCCGTGATAAAGTCCGAATTAAAAGATACGCCCTGTTCTATCTTTCGGATACTACCGCTCATCCTGACGCCGATCCGCTTTATAACGAAGAAGGTTCGCTCCGCTACGGAGAGGTAAGGGGTAAATTCGTAGGCTATCTTAAATAAATTAAAATCTCATAAAAAAATCATTTTATTTTTTAAAAGCCCGGCAGAATTCAATGCCGGGCTTTTTATTAATTTCCTTAAAAGCATGATCACCGGTCCTAAAATATATTTTATCGTTAATTAAATCATTTTACTTCCGATACAGTTAAATGAAGTGGATTTTTTGCCGCTTATTTAAATTGACAACATCAAAAAAACATAATTTTTAGGAGGTTTTATATGAACCGGAGATTCTTAATGGCAGTCGTAGTCGGCATTGTCGCGATTTTCGTGGCCATGAATATGGGCCCGAAAAAACCAGTCGAAAAGCCGAAAATAGTGGAGGAAGTCAAGCCCGCGAAACCCGAGGTAATATTCAGGGCTACGGCTAATATCAAGGAAAAAACTGAAATAACGCCTGAACTTTTTAAAAGGTTCGATACTTTCGACACCGACGAAGCTTTTATAAAGCTCGGCGGAAAAGGCATAACTTCGGAAGCTAATTTAATCGGAAAAGAAGCCGTTAAAAAAATTAAAGTGTCCGAAGCATTTACCATAGACAACATCGCCCCCATCAAGCCGTTCGTTCCCAAACGTCTCTCAGAAGCCGTGCCCGCGGGCAAAAGAGCCGTAACGATCGCGGTGAACGTCACGCAATCGGTCGGCGGTTTTGTAAGAGAAAGCGACTTCGTGGATATCGTCGGCCTTTTTAACGACGCCGGCGTTTCGATGCCTATAAGAACTATATTATCAGGCGTCCAGGTATTGTCGATCGGTTCGGAACTGCCTACTTCGCCTACCGACGGCGTAGTGGTGACTCCGAATCCTAAAGACCCGAACGCGCCGCCGCAGACAAGCATAAAAGCTACGCCGGTCCAGCAGATAACTTTCGCCGCCACTCCCGAAGAGGCCGAAATTATAACGCTGGTTTCGCAGAGCAGAAATAAAGTGAGCTTTTACCTTTTGCTGAGATCCAAACAGGAAATGGAAGAAAAATTAGCTAAATTAAAGAAAAAAGGCGATACGCTGCCGGGTCAGACCCAGGAAATCGCGATAGCCGGTCAGACTAAAGAAGTCGTTATAGGCGGGGAAATGCTAAGCAAAAAAGAAGCGCTTGAAATATTTTATGGAAAAGCCAAGCCGGCGGAAGACGCCAGAGACAAATCGGGCAGAAAAGCGTCCCTGGATCCGCGCGATCCTAATTTCAATCCGGACGCTATGGAAGACGACGGTTACAGAGGCCCGCGCGGGCCGCAGTCGGCCGCTCAGGCTCTGAGCCCTCTCACTCCTGCCGGAGTCGTACAGCCAGTGGAAAAGAGCGTTGAAATGTATAAAGGCATTCAGAAATCAGTAATCAATGTTAAGTAATATAAAGGGGGAGAAAAATAATATGCCTCAAACCAGAAAGTTAAAAATTTTTGCCATGCTTTCGCTCGCGCTTTTCGCGCTGGCCCTTTTTGCGGGCGCTGACGACGCTTACTGCCAGGGTCAGGGCGTTTACACCATAGCGGCGGGCACTTCAAAAATAATCAACATTTCAGAACCTATAAAAAGAGTATCGGTCGGCAACCCCGGTATAGCTGAATATACTGTTCTTTCAAAAAATGAAATCATTCTTCTCGGCGTAAAAGTCGGAAGGACCGAACTTCATATCTGGACCGACAACGACTTTAAAACATTCATCATAAAAGTTTACGACGACGTAATAGAAATGCAGACTAAAATCAATGAAATTATGGGAGCCGAAGTGGCAAAATCGGTTTCCATACACGTCGCTAAAGATACCGCCGTGCTCAAAGGCTCCGTATCCAGCACGTACGAAAGCGACCAGGTCGAAAAAATCGCCCTGCTTTATTATCCCCGCCTGCTCAATCTGCTCGAAGTAAAGGATAAGGCCCAGAAAGCGCCCACCGCTTCGGCTTCTGCGCCTTCGGCGGAAACCGGGCAAAAATTCGAAATGAGCGTTCCCGCGGCCGCACCGCAGCAGCAAACCGCTCAGGCCCTCCAGGCTGCGGAAGCGCAGTACCCGCAGGCCACTATCGGAAACACCAGGGATATTCTCGAAATAAAGGCCGTAGAAAGCGCCAAAGAAACGCCCAATTCATACGGAAAAGGCGCCTCGGCGGAATTCAGCGG
>JAKPTH010000082.1 GCA_029571125.1 bacterium | reverse complement strand
ATTAATTTTATATTATATTTTACGGCATGCCTTAAATCCGGCATTGTTCCTATTGTCATCAATCCAAAATACAGTAACGATGAAATCCAGTCCTTAATTAATGTTTCCGAGGTTAAAACTATCATAACCGACAACGCTTATGCTTTTTCGGAATCATCTCCCATGGCCGACGGACGTAGAATAAACGTTATAACTCCCGGCCTGGAAACGATCATAACTCAGCAGGACGGCGGCCTTTATTCCGATTCGTTAAACGACGGGACGCTTTTTATGCTTGTTACGTCGGCCTCTGGAGGCAGACCAAAGATAGTAAAAAAAAATGCCGCGTCGCTGTCATATCAGGCCGAAAAATTGTATCCCCGCATAATAAGCGATAACCGTACCCGGTATCTTGCGAACGTGCCTGCCTCGCACTCTTACGGCCTCGAATTCGCACTGTTCGGCTCGATTTATAACGGCGTTCCTCTTTACCTGCGCGATTTCGGCTTTTCTTCAGATATTATGGACGAAATAGCGTTTAACGAAATAACTCATATTTTCAGTATTCCGCCTTTCATTTTAAATCTCGTCAATTATAAATTATCTTCAGGAATCGGCTTTGAACGGCTCGAAATGGTCGTATCCGCAGGCATGCCGCTAATGAGCGGCCTTTCACGGAAATTTTTCGACGCTTTTAATTTTAATATAGCCTCGGTTTACGGCATAACCGAAGTCGGCTGCGTCAGTTTTAACGGCAGCTGCAGGAGCATTTCCGGACGCGCCGCCGCCGTCAACAACGATGTCGGCGCCGCTCTCGAAGGAAATGCCATAAAGGTTATCGATGATGCCGGAACCGCCGTAAAAGCCGTAGATAAATCGGTTCACGACAGGCTTATAGAAGGCGATAGCGACTTGATCGTAGAAAATATAGGCCGCGTCATAATAAGAAAGAAAATCCCAGACGGCGGTTACTATAAATTTAATTACCCCGACGGAGGGCAGAAATGGCGTCTTGGAAATACTGAGCTCGAAACCGACGACAGCGGCTACATCGATCCGGATGGCGCGCTTCACCTTCTCGCACGCAGCAGCTCGTTCGTGAACGTCGGCGGCATCAAGGTCAATTCTTCGGATGTCGAAGCGTTTTTACGCTCTACGGGTTTTTTTAAAGACGTGCTGGTGTTCGGCCGCAAAGACGCTTTCCTCGGCGAGAAACTCGCGGCCGCAATGGTAGTCGATGAAGGCGCGCAGGCGAACGAAGACGAAATACGCGGCCTGTGCATGCAAAAATTGCCCGCAGTAAAAGTGCCCCGCGATATTTATATTCTGAAATCACCTTTTCCAAGAACGTCCACCGGCAAAATCCGTTTTGATCAGGTCCTGAAGATGGTCGAAGCGGTTAATGACTTTCGGGCGGCTGAGTAAGGCCCGAACCCTGCTTTAAAAACGCTTTCGATACCCTTTTATATAAAACGCACGTTATCACTGCGTTTAAAGCGCCTTTGAACAGATTGAAGGTCGGTATTGAATAAAATACCAGACGTTCCATGTTAGGCATCTGACCGCCGGTGAAGAGCCGGACCAGAAAAAAATTAACCGGCATCATTACAAGAGCCATGACGACCGTCGCAAACAGCATTCCGCTGACGGCGGTTTTAAGCTTTTTGTCGCGCGCGTATAGCGAGGCGCTTACTCCTACAAAAATTGTTCCTACGATCGTGTTGGCGATAATTCCTATGAGATTGAAACTGGTTATAAGATGAAGCGCGTTCTTGATTAAAATAACGCTAACGCCCGCCGCCGGCGATATTGAAAAACCGATGATCGCAGCGGGCACTTCGGACATGTCATATTTGAGCTCGGGCCATAAAAAAGGGATCGGGAATTCGAAAAATCTCATAAGAACGAATGAGATTGCCGAAAAAATGCTTATTTTTACGAGTACATCGATTTTTATGGGTTTCATGTAAGCCTCTTTGTATTATTTATAAATTATCCGATTTGATTATTTTATATTGATTTATATCGGAATTTATGATAACTTACATTATACTAAAAACATTGTAAAGGGTGATATAATTTGCCGGATAAAATGCCGATCACAGTTACGGCGGCCGTTATCATAGACGAAAAAAAACGCCTGTTTCTCGCGAAAAGAAAAAAAGACGACACGCTTGGAGGTTTCTGGGAATTTCCAGGCGGAAAACTCGAGCCCGGGGAAAAGCCTGATAAATGCCTCGAGCGCGAGATAAAAGAAGAGCTGGATTTTGAAATCAGCGCAAAGGCGCCGTTTAATTTCAGCTACTTCGAATACGGCAATAAAAAAATACTTCTTCTTGCATATTTATGCGAATATGTTTCAGGCGAGGCCCGCGCACTCGAATGCGACGGCTTCGGCTTCTTCGAAAAAAAGGATATAACATCGTCGGCTATGCCGATAGCTCCGGCAGATGTCGCTTTACTAAACGAAATTATAGAAAGAGGTCTTATTAAATGATAATGGAGTTCAACCGCCAGATAATTTTTTTAATCGCTTATTTGATTTTATTGCTTGCTGCTATAGATTACAGGAATTTCGGATTCAGATCGCCTTTTTTATTTAATTTTACGCTCAATTTAACTGTAGGCGTCACCAACCTGCTTTCAATTTTCGCTTTCGCGATTCATCACAATACAGATAAAGGCCTGCCGCCAATAATTTTGCCTCTCGGAATGAGCGCTTTAATTTTCGCTATTATGTTTTTTAACAGGCATAAATACGGTTATGTTTTTATACTCGCAGCTTTCGCCGTCGGAATATACGGCGTAGAAAGCATATACGACGTGGTGGATAATAAAAACTATTCTTTCCAGAACGATTTCGATAAGTTTTATAAGCCTGTATGCGGCGAGTATCTTTCTAAATTGACCGCCACTCTTGAACGCGCCAAACACGAAATGCCGCCCGACGATCCGATGGCTAAAAAGAAATTCGATTATATGATTTTCGACGAAAGCTCTGAAATTTATCTTTACCTGAAAAATAAATACAATTACGAATACCGTTATAAGTTCGACAGGAAACTCGCCATGAAATTGCCCTTCAGCAGGTGCTGCGGCATTTATAAAATAAAAAACGAAAAACATAATTTTTATACGACCGCCGGACGGTTCGAAGACATCGTAATATACTGCGACGACGTTTCAGAGGCGGAAATTAAATCGGCGCTGGACAAAGCGAAAGCGGATTTCAACAAACTTCACGGTTCCGAACATAAAATCGAAAACGCCGGCCGGCACGGGAGCGCCGTCACCAGCGAAAACGTCTTGAAATAATACTATGCGTCAATATATCTATGTGATTTTTTAAACGGCGGTCAGGTTATGCCAAAACTTCTTCTGATAGAAGACGACGACAAAATATCGGATTTTATTATAAAATACGCGCTCAGCGAAAATTATGAAATTC